>JADGAL010000009.1 GCA_015232025.1 Alphaproteobacteria bacterium | reverse complement strand
GACGTATTTGAGCTGCTTTTCCTGCTCGACCGGATCGCCGCTCTTGATGACCGGGCCGCCGAAGGTGATCCAGTCGAGAAAGTCGTTGAAGGACTCAATCTTGGTGGTCTCGGCGCGGATGGTCCGCCGGGTCTGCGGATCGGAAACGTACCGCAACAGGAACAGAGTGCGCTCGACCCGGCCGAGTTCGCGAAAAGCGAGGTAGAGTCGGCTTTTCCGATTGTGCGAGCCGAGCTTTCGCAGCAGCATCGAGGGCAGGACCAGGCCGGCCTGAATCGAGAGGACCACCTGCATCATGTCCGGCCAATGCGTCGTGATCAGCCGCCAGTCGATCTCCTTGGTGAAGAGCGCGTCGATATGCTGGTAGCGCACGGATTTGTCCGGACGGTAGAAGATGGCGTCGCCCCAGTTGCGCATGCGGGGCATCAGCGTGATGCCGAGGAGCCGGGACAGTCCGAAGACCGGCTCGCTTTGCCCCTGGGTATCGGCATGGAGCGTGTCCGGCTGTATCGCGGAGCGGTTCTTCATCAGCCCGTCCAGGATGTGGATTGCCTCCCAGACGCCGCAGGGGATGAAACTGGTGAACAGCGCGATGTAGCTGTCGGCGATGTGGTGGTAGGCGATGCCACCGTAGCCGCCATAGCGGATGTGCTGGGCGCCGATCAGGTTGTTCTCGCGCAACGGGACATGGGTGCCATCGGCGATCGCCGCGCGACCAACACCCCAGAGCCTGGGCAGGGCGAAACGGGCGTAGGCGTTGATCAGGTCAGTCGTCGCGCTCTCGATCTTGGACGTGTCAATGTGCTGAGCATTGATCCGACGCAACGTTTCGGCGCTTGCGATGCCGGGGGCGTGGCGGGCGGTCTGCCCGGGGCCAAGATTGCAGCCATAGCCGAACACGGTGAGGATATACCGCCGTTCGGCCGTCGCGAGCTTGGGATCGGTGCCGGAGGGCGGCCCGAAGTGGCGGGTGTAGCGGGTCCAGCAGGCACAATTTTTGAGGATGTCGAGCAGATGTCGCTCCCGCATGCGCGCGTGGACCTCCCCTTCGAAGGCGACCACACCCTCGGGCGGGCTTCTGGTTTGTTGCTGCTTCAGATGAGGGCTTCCGTCGGCATCGAGGGTCAGTTCGGCGTTGGCCGGAAAGCCGGCGTCCACCGCGCCGGCGATTTCCGTCAATTGCTCTTTCAAGCGCGCGATGAACGCCTCGGCGGTGTGCGGCATTCCAAGCGCGCCGCAATAGGCAACCAAGCGCGGCTCGCAGGCGGTCCACGGCAGGAGCTGAGTTCGGTAGTCGCTGAAAATCTCCGCGCCGACGACATGGAGATCGCCCGTCTGCAGAGCCTCGCCCAGATGAATGAAGACGCAGACCTCGAGCGCGCGCCGGTCGACAACAGCGCAACCCGACCGGCGCTTGACGACAAAGTTCCGCCAACGTTGCGAGGCGAATCGGAGGTCGATCTCTTCCACCAGATCATCGCGACGGGCATGGCGGTGGGTAACCACGACCGCCAACGCATCCGGCAGGCTGCGGTCCTGGGTTGCCGAGCGGATGTCCATCAAATGGAGCAGCCGGAACAGCAGGCTCCGGGTCTTGGCGTGAATCGGCCAAAGCAGCGGCAGGTCATTGTTGCGGTGCCAGGCGGATACCGTCTCACACCGCTCCGCCAGCGTGTCGATACCACCCTGCTTGGTCAGGAGGGTTCGGATCCGATGGCCGGCTTCGGCATCGGTCTCTCCCTCCTTGGCGGTCTTGAGCACTTGGCCGAAGATAGCGATCAGGGCCTCCTCCATCTCCCGGTGCTGATCCTGGAGGGCTTTGAGCCTCTCCTTGGCGACCGCCTGGGTTCGGCGGATCCGATGAAGAAGCATTTCGATCAGTTCATCGCGGCAGCGCGATCGGGCCTGCCGAAGGAGGCTGAGAAGCAAGGTGTGACGCTTGCCCGCGCGGGTCATGCCGAGAAGCTCGCTCACTTCCAGGGCGGCGGCTTCGGCGGCGAACTGACGGAGCTTGGTGTGGGCGATCCCCTCCAAAATCCGATCCGGGTCGAGAAGGCCGGTCAGCCAGTCGAGCCGGTCCGTCCACAGCCGGATCGTCCCGGGGCGTGCGGGACCGGGTGTCTGCTTGAGGCGGTTGAAGGCGGTGGTCACGGATCCGGGCTGGACGACCAGCAGGGCTTCCAGAGCCGTGGCCTCGTCCGCCGTCAACCGCGTCGTGACCCGGTCGTATATCCGCGCATGAACTTGGGCGCGCTGATGGTTCACCAGCCGGTCGAGCGTGCTGAAGGCCGGCAGATCGGTCGCGGCTTTGCCCAGCGCTTCGATCACCCGGCCGATCAGGTCCGCCGGGTCGCTCATCGTCGCGGCGGCCTCGAGCACGGTAGCCGTGATCAAGCGTTCCCCCGCTTCGGCGTAGGGCACGACATTGAGATGGACGCGCACCGCGGCCCGGTAGCGATAGAGTGTCTTCGCGCCGGTATCCTCGGTGATCAGCGCCAGTGGATCGACCAGCCCCAGTTGCACCGCCAAATGCTTCACGGTGTCGCCATGCATCTCGACCGGCGCCGGAAAGCAGCTGAGATCCTGGCGGGCCTTCAGCAGCGTCGCCAGCGTCAAACGGCCGGCATCGCCACGGGCGGTGGCACGGATAAAGACGTGGTCGGCTTCGCTCAGGCGGTAACGGGCATCCAGTTCCTCACGCGTCAATCGCTCCCCCGGGCGCGGGTAAGCGGTGCGGTCCTGCGCGGTCATGAGGTGTCCGGAAAAGGGTGCGCCGAAGCGACGGCGGAAAGTGAGGGGTTTAAAGGAGATGAGACATAGCGATTCAGCGTCCACAAAGGAAGACTTTCTTGGACGACGGCGCGTCTCCGCCAAACTGCGGCAGGGAACCCGCACCGCTCTTTACCTGCGGGTCTCGACCGCCGATCAGAAACCGGACCTGCAAGACGATGGGCTACGAAGCTATGCCGCGCGCGCCGGCCTCGAGATTGTCGGGGATTACTGCGACGTTGCCGTATCAGGCCGGCGGGAGGGGCGGCCTCGTCTCAACGCCCTGATGGCCGCCGCCCGGAACCGCGAGATCGACTGCGTTTTGGTTTGGAAGTTCGACCGCTTTGCCCGGAGCACACGCCATCTGCTGTCGGCGCTGGAGGAATTTGACCATCTCGGCGTGCGCTTTGTCAGCGTCCAGGATCAGGTTGACACCGACAGTCCCATGGGCCGCGCGATGTTCACCATCATCGCCGCGATGGCCGAACTGGAATCCGCGCTGATCAGCGAGCGCGTCATCGCCGGCATGACGGCGGCCGCCGCACGCGGCAAGCATCTGGGCCGGCCGCCGCTCCCACGGCACGTCGTCGCCGAGATCAAGGCGCTTGCCGCCTCGACCGACCTCAGCGTTCGCAAGATTTACGAGAAGATGGCCGGCAAAGCCAGCCGCGGTATCGTTGGCGAGATCACCAAACAGGTCCGCTCGCCACAGACCTCGCCCTTGTGACCGGTTTTTACACGTATGTTCAGCCTACCCGTTGAGGGCGCCGATGGTCGTCGGGATGAGGCGATCGAGGATCTGGCGCTTGTATCGGCCGCCGTCCACCGTGATACCCACCGTGGGTCCGACGATCGGTAGCTGGGCGCAACTTTCGATCACCAGCTGGGTGCGAAGGTCGGCTTCGTCCAGCGCAGCCATCGCCCAGCCGCCCAGTTGGTTCTGCCGGCTGCAGGTGGTCGAGACCGCCACGGCGGTTCCGATCTTCTGCAACTCGCCGAAGAACATGCGCCGCTGCTCCGGCGTCAGTCGGTGCCCCTTGATCTCGCCGCCCAGCCCGGTCGCCTTTCGAAACCGCCGCATCAGGGTCTTGGCGTCGTTGTGAGCTACCGCAGCCGCCGAGACCAAAAAGATGCCATTCGCCGGATCGGTGCCGCCACTCTCATCGCAGAAGATGTGCATCAGGCGTCACCCGGCCTCCGAGGTCTTACGGCCGAGCGGGCGAAACGCATCCGTGGTTGCATCGGTACCCCTCAATCCGGCCGCCGCCGGGCGCATGGCCGCGCGCCTTCTCACCGTCGCGGACGACT
Source organism: Alphaproteobacteria bacterium (assembly GCA_015232025.1). Taxonomy (GTDB): domain Bacteria; phylum Pseudomonadota; class Alphaproteobacteria; order Rhodospirillales; family Magnetospirillaceae; genus JADFZP01. The sequence continues at coordinate 27,188 of JADGAL010000009.1, read as the reverse complement.
TGGCCACCCACCCGATGATGGGGCGATGGCCGGCGGGCATGGCGCGCAGGAACGGCCGCACAAGTAAAAAGCCCGACTTGGCTGGGCGTCAAGCGGGGCCTTCTTCAATAAAGCCGCGACTTTCATTCGTTTCTATCCACGCGCGACTTCAAGAAGCCTTGAAACCGCTCTCCGCAATGGCCGTTATGCGACAGGCGGGCCAGCCGGTCTATGAGCCGGACAACAGCATGTCGAGCGCCCCCGTGACGTCGTACTCTCGGCTCCTGTCCAGGGTGCCGATGGGAGAGCCCAGTTCCCTTTTTTGAACGGAGGCGAGCGCCTGCGTCACCATGACGTAGTGCTCCCCTTCAATCGTGAAAGTCGGGTTCAGGCGGTTTGCCGGCTGAGGTGCAACATCGAGAGGCAGGAGAGGCACAACGACGGTGGTCGCAAGGCCGGACATGAGGTCCGCTTGCACGTCGAGGAAATACCCATCGACGCCCTGGAGGCGGAAGAGGTCGAGGCGTGCCATCAGAACTGGCGGAACCGAGCCAGAGGCAGGCCATGGGTTTCGATGTAATCGTTGTACGATTCGATCGCCGCATGGTTTTCCTCGCGCCACTGAGCTGCGCGGGCGTCAGCAATCTCCTCAGCAAGGCCACGCTCGCACGCCCGCGAAAGGTTGATGCCGAGGGATTTTGCCTCGTTCACCAAGGTCAGAGACAGCGACAAATTGGTAGCTTTTTTTGCGACCACGCCCGTTTGACGGAAAGCTGAAGCTGCCTTGCCGCGCATGAGTTCCTCCATGTTCCTGCGCATAAGGATGCGCATGATGGCCTCGCAGGTCAAGGGCTCTTGCGTCGGACCCTGCGGAGCTGAGCGTCGACGGCGGCCCGACGATCACAACTCCTCGAGCACGTCTTCGACCACGGCGCGGGAGAAGGGCGCCTGGAAGCCCAGGCAGGTGGTCAGGCGGCCCATGTCGAGGGTGGTGTGGGCGGGGCTGGGTTCCAGCAGGCCCTTTTCGGCGGCGGTGGTCGGCCGGACCAGCGCGGGATCGGCGCCGAGGCGGGCGGCCAGCATGCCGGCGATTTCGAAATAGCTGAGATCCTGGTTGCCCGAGACCTGCCAGACGCCTTCGCCGCGCACAGCCAGGATGGCGCCGATCACCTTGGCCAGGAATTCGTAGCTGATCGGGGCGATGGTCCGTTCGGTGAAGGCCTCGATCGGTTCGCCGGCCAGCAGGCGCCGCTTCCATTCGACGAACAGGGGCAGGCCGCGCTCCAGGGCGCGCGCCAGACGCAGGATCGCCACCCCCTGGCCCATGGCGCGCAGGCGGTCCTCGACCTCGGCCTTTTGGCGGCCGTATTCCGAGACCGGGCAGGTCGGCCGATCGGCGGGCGGCCGGGGCACCGTGCCGTCGAACACCTGATTGGTCGACAGGAACAGCACATGGGCGCGCCGCGCGCGGCAAATCTCGGCCGCCGCCGTGATGGCCTCGACATTGACGCGCCGCACGCCCTCGGGATCATGGCGCACCGCCTCGGGCGAGGCCACCGACGCCGACAGCAGGCAGGCGTCGCCGGGATCGAGATCGCGCAACGGCCCCAGATCCGGCAGTTCGAGGAACGGCCGGGTCGGCGAGACGCGCTCGCGCCGACGCGTGGTGGCGATCACCTCGGCGCCCTCGGCGGCGAGGTGGTGGGCGACGGCGGTGGCGATCTTGCCGTCGCCGCCGACGATCAGCACCCGGCGCAGCATCACAGGGCCACCATGCAGCGGCCGGCGATCGAGCCGTCGCGCATGCCGGCGATGGCGTCGTTGATGCCGTCCAGATCGCAGCGGCGGGTGATCAACTCGTCCAGGCGCAGCCGGCCGCGCTCGTGCAGGGTCTGGTAGCGCGGGATGTCGATCTCGGGCACCGCCTCGCCGCCATGCGAGCCGGTCAGCACCTTGCCGAAATGCAGTTGCAGCGAATGGATGCGGATGTCGGCGCCCTTCTTGGGCACGCCGACCAGCACCACGCGGCCTTGCGGCTTGGCGATCGCGTAGCCGAGTTGGATGATCTCGGGATTGCCGGTGTTGTCGATGAACACGTCGGTCTGGCCGCCCAGGATTTCGGCGATGCGGGCCGGGGCGTCCTCGGTCTTGGCGTTGATCAGGTGGGTGGCGCCCATCCGCCCGGCCAGCGCCAGGCGGTTGTCGTGCAGATCGACCGCGATGATCGGCCAAGCCGAGACCAGGGCGGCGGCCTGCACGATGTTCAGCCCGACCCCGCCGGCCCCGTACACCACGACGGACTCGCCGATCGTCAGGCGCGCGTTGTTGACCACCACGCCGAAGCCGGTGGTCACCGCGCAGCCGAACAGCGCGGCCACCTCCAGGTCGCTGTCGGGCGGGATGCGGGTCAGGCGGTTCTCGGCGACGATCGCGTATTCGTTGAAGGTGGTGACCCAGCCGGCATTGACCTTGCGGCCCTCCCAGGAATAGGCGGGCGGCGCGCAGTCGATGCCCAGTCCCTTGCGCCAATGCAAGACGACCTTGTCGCCGGGCGCCACGTGCCGCACGCCGGGGCCGATCGCCAGCACGGTGCCCGAGCCCTCGTGGCCCAGCAGATGCGGCAGGAACTTGTCCGGCCCCTTGGCGCCGTCGATCTCGCCCAGTTGCGAGCCGCAAATGCCGCTGAAATGGACGCGCACCATCACCTGGCCGACGTCGAGCGTCGACGGCAGGGCGATCTCGCCGATCACCAGGGGCTGACGCTGCTCGACCAGGATGGCGGCCTTCATGTCGCGGGGGATGTCCATGATCGGCCTCACTCGAAGTAGATGAAGGAATGGTCGCCGTCATAGCCGGTGGTGCGGAACCACCATTCCCATTCCTCGGGGGTGTTGAAGGCCTCGCAGGTGACTTGCCAATACAAGAGGTTGGCCTTCTCCTCTTCGGTCCGATAGGACTCGACGCAGATGTATTTGTGCTTGCGCCCGACCCGCTGGATTTCGCGCAGGGCCTTGTCCAGGTCGTAACAATGCAGGTTGTGCAAGGTGTTGATCGAGAACACCAGATCGAAGCTGTCGTCCTCGAAGGGCAGCGAGGCGGCGCTGCCCAGGTGCAGGCGGCCGCCCAGATCCTCCATCGCGTGGTCCAGGGCGTAGGACGAGACGTCCAGGCCGGTCACCTCGACGCCCGGAATCACCTGGGTGAAGTCGTGCAGCAAAAAGCCCTTGCCGCAGCCCACGTCCAGGATGCGGTCGCCCGCCTTGATGCCGTAATGGTCGGCCATGGCGCGCGCCACCTTGGCCCAGCGGCCGTCATAGCGATAGCCGCCGTAATTGATCCGCCGGTCGCCGTCCCAATAATCGAAGTCCCATTTCTTGGCCATCTCGGCGGCCTTGGCCTTGGGGAATTCGGGATCGTTGACGCGGGCCAGATAGTCCCGCTTGGTGCTTTTGTGGATCACCGAAAGGAAGTCGACATAGGCCATGGATCAGTCCCCGCTCGAAGAGGTTTGGAAGGCCGCCACCGCCTTGGCGAGTTGCAGGCGCTTGCGTTCGGCGCGGTCGGCGGCCGGATCGGCGAAGCGGCTGGGACTCGCCAAATCGGCGACGAAGGGATTCAACATGATGCAGCACCATTTCAGGGCGAACACCGGATGCAGCAGCCGGGCGCGCGCCAGGACCGCCGCCGCGTCGGGCCGGCCGTCCAGGATGGCGGCGACGAAGGCGTCGCGATGGACGGGATCGACCGGCACCGCCGGCTGAAGGAAGAAATCGCAGATCGTCTTGGCCGGATCGTCCCAGCCGGCATATTCGAAATCGATGAAGCGCAGGGCGCCGTCGGGGCCGCGCAGCGCGTTGTGGAACCCGAAATCCGAGGGCGACACGCAACGCCCGGCCTCGCCGCCGAAATCGGCCAGCCGGGGCCGCAGGCGGCGCCAGCGGTCGTTCATCGCGGCGGCCAGCGTGATCGCTTGCCGATCGATTTCCGCATCGGGCCGGATGGCGGACAACCGCGACAGGCGGCCCTCCATCAGGGCGACATGGGCCGGGCCGGTGAAGCAGGCCTCGGCGGCGTCGGGCAGATCGGCGTCGGCGTGGCGTTCGTTCAAGGCGCGGAACAGCGCCGCGGCCGCCATCACCTCGGCCCGGCCGATTTGGGTGGGCCGGTCGCCTTGCACGAATTCATGCAGGGCGAGGCGGCGGGCGTCGTCGCGGGCCAGCGGACGCGGCACCGCCTTGACGCCGGCCCGCGCCGCGTGGGCCAGCAGGCGCCACTCGGCGTCCAGGCGGTCGCGGCGGTCGGCGGGGCCGGTGAAATACCATTTGGCGACGGCTTCGCGGCCATCCGCGGCCCGCGCCACGAAGACGCGGTTGTTGCCGCTCACCGGGCAGGGCGTCAGGTCGAGGCGGTCGGCCGGTCCCAGGCTGCGCCGCCACAGGGCGGCGATGGCGTCGTTCAGCGCCGTCTCGTCCATTCGTCCTCCAAGAGGCGGCGGATCGCCGGCCAGTCGGCCATGGTCGTCAGGGCGGGATCGGGGTGGTTGGCCTCGGGGTCGAACAGGATCGGCCGGGTCGCGGCGGGGAAGCCGGGGGCGCGCAGGATCTCGGGCAGGTCGTCGATGAACAGGTCGCAACCGCACGCCGCGACGCGGGCCAGCTTCTCGTCCTTGGTCGGCTCGAAGAAGGCGGGGATCGACGGCCCCAGCACCCGCTCGACCCAGCCGCGCGCGGCGGCGTGCAGGTCGTAGGCCGGGCCGCGGAACGGATGGCGGGTCTTGTGGCTGATCACGAACAGGGTCAGGCCGGCCTCGCGCGCCCAGGCCAGGGTGTCGAGGACGCCGTCATAAGGTTCGGCCTCGGCCATGCGGGCGCCGTAGACCAAGCCCTGCATCTCGGTCCACACATCCTCCTGGCCGATGCGGCGCAGATGGTCGCGCACCGCGACCTTGCTGACCGGAACGTCGTCGGGCAGGCCGGCGACCTCGCGGGCCACCTTGTGGAACAGGCCGTCATAGCGGACGATCGTGTTGTCGAAATCGATGCCGACCCGCATCGTCACCTCGCCGCGGCGAGGGCGTCGCGCACTTTCCCGGCGATGGTTTCGGCGGTCAGCCCGAACAGGCGCCGCGCCCAATCCTGCGAACCGACTTGGTGCGGGAACACGTCGTCCACCGCGCAGGACAGCAGGCGCGCCCGCGGCGGGGCGGGGCGGGCGGCCAGCCATTCGGCGATGGCGCCGCCCAGGCCGCCGATGCGGCTGTGCTCCTCGATGGCGGCGACCACTTGGCAGCCGGCGAACAGCTCGGCCAAGCGCGCCTCGTCCAGCGGCTTGACGGTGTGGAAGCTTTCCACCCGCGCCTTGACGCCGGCCTCGGCCAGCAGATCGGCGGCGCGCAGCACCTCGGCCATCAGCGTGCCGGTGGCGATCAGGCAGACCTCGCCGCCGTCGCGCAGGGTGATCGCCTCGCCCAGGCGCAGGCTGGGCGCACGGGCGTGGAGCGTCGGCTCGCCCTTCTTGCCCAGGCGGATATAGACCGGGCCGTCGTGATCCAGGGCGGCCTTCAGGCCCAGGCGCAGCTCGACCGGATCGCAGGGACAAAACACCGTCATGCCGGGCAGCGTCCGCAGGATGGCGATGTCCTCGCAGGAATGGTGGGTGGGACCGAGTTCGGCGTAGGACAGCCCGGCCCCGGTGCCGACGATGATCACCGGCGCATGGTTGTAGCAGGCGTCGACGCGGATCTGCTCGAGGCAGCGCGTGGTGGTGAACGGCGCGATGGTGTAGACCACCGGCCGCAGGCCCTCGAGGGCCATGCCGGCCGCCACGCCCATCATGTTGGCCTCGGCGATCCCGCAATTGAGGAAGCGGCCGGGGCAGCCATCCTTGAAGCGGTCGAACAGGCGGTTGCCGATGTCGCCCGACAGCAGCACCAGCCGCTGGTCGATGGCGCCCAGGCGGGTGATCTCCTCGGCGAAGACGTTCCTCATGGCGCGACTCCCAACTCGCGGCGGGCGGCCAGCACTTCGTCTTTGCCGGGGATGCGGTAATGCCAGTTGTTGTCGTCCTCCATGAACGACACGCCGCGGCCCTTGATGGTGTGGGCGACGATCGCGGTGGGGCGGCCGGCCTCGGGGGGGCGCTTCAGGGCGTCCACCACGGCGGCCATGTCGTGGCCGTCGATCTCGACCGCCGACCAGCCGAAGGCGCGCCATTTGTCGGCCAGGGGCGCCAGGGCCAGGACCTCGTCGCTGCGCCCGGTGGCCTGCCACTTGTTGTAATCGACGATGATCGTCAGGTTGTCCATCCGCTGGGCGGCGGCCATCATGGCCGCTTCCCAGACCGAGCCCTCGTTGCATTCGCCATCGCCCAGGACCACGAACACCCGGTTGTCGCGTCCGGCCAGACGGGCGGCCAGCGCCATGCCCAGGCCGATCGGCAGGCCATGGCCCAGCGAGCCGGTGGCCGCCTCGATGCCGGGAACCTGGCCGCCGGCCGGCGGATGCTCGCCGAACACGCCGCCGTCCTCGCCATAGGTGTCGAGCCGGCTTTCGGGATAGAAGCCGCGCATCGCCAGCACCTGGAACAGGGCCGGCGCCGCATGGCCCTTGCTGAGCAGGAAGCGGTCGCGTCCGGGCAGATCGGGCCGCGCCGGATCGAGGCGCAGCACCTCGAAATACAAGGCGGTCAGGATGTCGACGCAAGACAGGCACGAGGCGAGATGCGGCGTGCCGGTGCGGTGCGAGGTCTCGATGATCCGGGCGCGCAACAGCGCGGCGCGATCTTTCAGGGCGGCGATCATGGCTTGTGGGCGTAGTCGAAGGGAAGCTCGCGCAGTTCCGGCAGGAAGCGGTCGACCCACTCCAGGCAGTCGCGCAGTCCGGCGTCCAGGGTGATCTCGGGACGCCAGCCCAGAACCTCGCGCAGCTTGGCGCTGTCCAGGGCGTAGAGCGAATCCTTGCCCAGCCGCTCGCCGACCACCTCGACCGAATCCGCGAAGGGCGCGCCGGCCAGGGCGCACATGCGCTCGACCGCCTGGCGGATCGAGACGACCTCGTCGGTCGAGATGTGATAGGTCTCGCCCAGGACGCCTTGGGTCATCACGCGCCAGGTGGCGTCGGCCACGTCGCGGCCATGCACGAAGCTGCGTCGCGACACGCCGCCGCCATGCAGTTGCAGCTTGCGGCCCAGCCGCATGAACAGCAGGGTGCGCGGGATGATGCGGTACAGCGGCTGCCCGGCGCCGTAGACGTTGGCGGCGCGGGTGAACACCACCGGGAAGCCGTAGGCGGCGAAATAGGTGCGCAGGCTCATGTCCGAGGCGGCGCGCGACACCGCGTAGGGCGTGCTGGGATTGAAGGGCGCGTCCTCCTTGATGAAGCCTTCGACGCTGCCATAGACCTCGGGCGTGGTGACGTGGACATAGCGGTCCAGGAAGTCGTAGCGGCGCAAGCGGTCGTGCAGCTTGACCGTCGAGACCACGTTGGTCTGGAACCAGTGCTCGGGATTGACCCAGCTTTCGGCGACCATGCTTTGGGCGGCGAGATTGACGACATGCGTCGGGCGCTCGGCCTTCAGCAGGGCGTCGATCTCGTCCAGGTGATGGTTGATGTCCAATTCATGGAACTGGAAGCCCTGGTCGCGTCCCGCCCAGCGATAGGGCAGCAGGGCGCGGTGCGGCTCGGGCGAGCGGCTGATGCCGATCACCTGGGCGCCCCGGCCCAGGGCGTGCTCGACGAAGCTGGCCCCGGTGAACGAATTGCTGCCGATGACGGCGACCTTGGGCGTCTGGTTCATTTCTTGAGACCGCGCTGCATCCATTTCAGATTGTAGAAGCGCTCTTCGTCCTTCAGCGTGCCGGCCGCGTGGGCGGCGACGATTTCGCGGATGGCGTCCTCGACCGTCTTCTTCGGCTTGAAGCCGGTGGCCAGCAGCTTGTCGGAACTGACGCGGTACGAGCGCGGGTCGTTCGACTCCTTGACCGTGATCGACGCCTTGACGTGGGTGGCCACCAGTTCGGCGATGTTCAGGATCGACAGGTTCTCGAAGCCGGCGTTGTAGATGCCGCGCACGTCGGGCCGGTCCAGCAGGAACATGTAAAGATCGGTGATGTCGTCGAGATGGATGTTGGGGCGCGTCTGATTGCCGCCCAGCACGGTGATCTCGCCGCGTTGCAGGGCCTGCATGGTCAGCAGGTTGACCGCGACGTCCAGCCGCATGCGCGGCGACACGCCGCATACCGTGGCGGGGCGGATGATCTGCACCACCATGTCCTCGCCATAGGACAAGAGCACGCGCTCGGCGACCATCTTGGCCTTGTTGTATTCCGAGACCGGCCGCAGGGTCAGGTCCTCGGTGACCCGGTCCTCGTCCTTGATGCCGTAGACGCTGCCCGACGAGGCGTAGATGAAGCGCCCCACGCCGGCCCGCACCGCCTTGTCGGCCAACTGCATGGTGGCCAGGGCGCTGACCTCCCAGGTCAGCTTGGGATCGAGATCGCCGCAGGGGTCGTTGGCCACGCTGGCGAAATGGATGATCGCGTCGACGCCGGTCAAATCGATGCGGTCCAGATCGCGGACGTCGCCCTCGATCACGGTCAGCCGCGGATGCGGGGCCAGGAAATTGCCGAACCACATGATGTCGAGGGCGATCACCTCGTCGCCACGTTCGAGAAGTTTCGGAACGAGAACCGTGCCCTTGTAGCCGCACGCGCCGGTAACCAACAGTTTCATGGGACAGCCGTCTCCTTCAGGGCCGCCGGGCCGCCGGCGGCGTCGTCAACATATGCGCAAGCGCGTATCCGGTCCACGTCTTCGTCACCCGGAGGTGATGGCCGACACGGTCACCGCCTCGCCGAATTCGGGGGCCACCTTGTCACGGTCGGGCGGCTCGTCCCAGACGTTGCAGTCCAGGCATAGCGGGATCTTCGCCTTGTCGCCCGACAGGTGCAGGCGGCGATAATCGTTCATCGCCTCGGATCGCCAGACCTCGGCGATCGAGTGGTCGCGCAATTGGCCGACCAGCCACTTGTCGTCGTAATTCACGTTGCACAATGGCACGTCGCCGGTCGCGAAGATGATCATCAACGACCACAGGGCGATGCACGGCAAGCCCGGCTCGTAGCTGTCGACCACCGGCTTGAAGTTCTTGAGCTGACCGCCCCAATTGTGCAGGTTGTGGAAGTTGACCCGGTCGTGAGGGGCGAGCAGGCTTTTCCAATATTGTTCGAAGACGGGCCACTCGTCGTGGTTTTCTTCCTGGCGGATCATCCTGATCCAAATCTGGGTTTGCGGCCGGATGCGGTTGCGCAATTCGATGAAGCGGCGCGCGTTTTCCATCACCTCTTCATGGATCAGGCGGACGCGGATTTTCTCGAACACCGCCTTGTCCAGGCTGTCGATCGACAACAGCACGACGTCCAGGCCCGCCTCCAGCAAATCCTTGGCGCGCTCGGCGGTCAGCAGCGAGACGTTGGTGCTGATGGCGACTTGTTTGATGCCGCCCGCCTTCAGTTGGGCGACGCGCTTGGCCAGCTTCTTGTCGAGCAGCGGCTCGCCGTTGCGGTACAGGCTGACCCGCTTGACGGTGTCGGCGTTGGCGCACAGCTCGTCGGCGATCTTGGCGAACAGCGCGTCCTTCATCGCCGGGGCCTGGCGGTCCCATTGGTCGATGGTGCACATCGGGCAACGGGCGTTGCACGCGTTGATCGTCTCGATTTCGAAATAGCGCGGGAAGCGCAGCAGGTCTTGATAGTTTTCATGCGCGCTGACGCGCCGCACGAGATAGTTCTCGAAGCTTTCCGTCATGAACACCCACACCCCACCGGAGGCGCCACGGCGCCACCCCGCCAGCTATAGGCCAAATCCCCCCTTCGATGCAAAGCGTTCCTCAGGGGACTCCGCCCTCCCAGCCCAGCGTCGGCTTGTAATAGGAATAGGTGCCGGGCGGCGGGAACAGGTGCTGGAACTTGCGCAGGAAGTAGTCGCTCATGCGGGCGCCGCGCTCGGACAGCCCGCTTTCCGGATCGAGCGCGTCGAACGCCCGCTGCAAGGGCGTCTTCGGCTGATGGGGGCCGTTGGCCAGGCATTCCTGGGCGGCGGCGATCAGTTCGTCGCCTTCGATCGGGCGCGTCTCGTACTCGTCCGCGGGAAAATTCCAGGGGTTGAAATGTCCGTCGCGGCGCGTCCACGCCTCGGGCCGGTCCTTGAACACGGCGGATTGCTCGACATAGTTCAGCAAGGCGCCGTCCGACTTGCGGCGCATCAGCACCGGCTGGCAGAGGCAGCGCGGCCCCAGCGACAGCAGCGGCAGATTCCACTGGCCGTATTTGACGTAGGGAACGTCGAAAAGGTCGGGCACCGCCTCCAGCCCCGAACCGTGGACCATGGCGAACCTGGCCTTCATGAACAGCCGCAGATCGTTCATGAAGCAGCGCTTGCCGCCTTGGGAATAATTGATCACCCCGAACTTGGCGAAGGCCTCCGGCATCGGCTCGATGCCCGCCTTGACGATCGTGAAGCCCTCGTCCTTGAGCCAAGCCAAGGTCCGCAACAGCGCGTCGAGCGGCACCGAGGCGGCGGCGTTGCCCACGAACTCGTCCGACGGGCGGTAATGGAGGATCGCCATCTTGTCCTGATCGGCGCCGCCGACGATGTCGCCCAGGTCCAGGGAGAGGTCGTGGGACGCGATCCACGGCTTCCAGTCCATGGTCGCGTTGCGAAGCCGCATCATCTCGGCATTGATCTTGAAGACGTCGTAATTGGTCAGCGCGCAGGCCAGCCGGCCGCTGAAATTGGCGCGGCGGGTGCGGCCGCGGTCGCGCATCGAGAGCTTGGTGTGCGAGATCCCGGCGTCGAAGGTCAGTTCCGGGGCCATCGCGGAAACCTCGAGCGCGAGGGGATAGAGCGCGTTGTTGGTGAAGAAGCGGATGTTTTCCTTGTGCCACAGGCTGGCGAAACCCGCCCGGAGGGCCACCGGAATGTCCATCTCTGGAAACACCGCGACGATCGGGCGGTCGAGAGGCAGCTTCCCGACATGCCTGGCCCGCAGCGCATTGTCCATCTCGTGCATCATATGGCCTGGAGACCATGGGAAAAGCGCGTTGGCGACAAGTATCGAGTTGGATTCGACCAGGAACCAGTAGAAATCCTCAGGATTTTTTATCGCCCAGCTCATTTCCGAACCTTGGTTCCAGTAACATGTTGTTCGATCGATTTATCCTGGAAAGCGTCCAGAGCGTCAAGCGATCAGCGAAACACCATCACCATGCCCTGCGCCGCGAACTGCGTGCGTCCCGGATGCAGGGTTTCGAGTTGCCGCCGGACGTCGTCCGGTACCGGGCCGGGCAAGAAGCTGGCGGTGAACCCGGAGAACCCCGCCAGTCGCGCATAGTTCGTGTAGTCTTCGTAAAAGAGGCGGTTGATGTGCGGCGAATGATAGACGAAGTAGCAGATCCGGCTCGCCGTCCGCTCGTCGGTGTGGGCCAATAGATGCTGGAACATTTCGGGCGGCCGCATCAGCAGGTGCCCCCAAGACGGAATCGGGGCGTTGCTGAACGAGAAGGTCCGCCCGCTTTCGTCGGTGACGTCGGGCAGATGGTGGCCTTGCGGGCTTGACCAGATCGGCGCGAACATCGCGTACAGGGCGCCCTCCGCGGCCAAGGCGCGCCGCATGATCCGCAGGGCCAGACCCAACTCGTGGATATGTTCGAAGGCGGCGACCGAGAAGATGCGGTCGAACGAGCCGAACCGCGCCGGCGGCAGCTTTTCGATTTGGCCCAGCAGCACCGTGTAGCGGTCCATCTGGTCCACCGGCGGGCACTCTTCGATCGGCAGCACCCGCGCCTCGTTTCGCCATTTCCCGCCGATCTCTTGCCAATAGGAGGGCTCCTGGACCGCCACCCAGCGTTCGGCCTTCAGGTCTTCGAGCGCGAATCCCGGCGGCAGGTTTCCCCCGACCTCCAGGACGGTCTTGCCGGCCAGTCCGATTTCCAACTCGGCGATCGAGGCGTGAATGGCATGGTAGTCGAGCTGGTATTTCTCGCGGCCGATTTGAATGATCCGGGGATCGGACAGCAATTGGCCCTTCATCGCCGCGCCTCCATTTGCAGGTGGCGCGGACTATGCCCGTCCGTGACGGCCTTCGCAATGGCGGGGGTTCCGCCGGGATTGTGTCCGGGGCGCCCGCGCGGGTATCTTTACCGCCTCTTCGGGGGAGGCGGTGATGGACGTGGCGGGGCCGCGGCGCGATTGCGGGACGGGTTGTCGGGTGGGCTTTGTCCGCGATCGGGCGGGAGCCGCGCCGTGACCGAGGCCAAGCCGTTGTCGCTGGCCGAATTCGGCAAGCAACTGTTCCGCTCCGATCACATTCTGGCGGCGCGCCTGGTGTCGGCGGCGGCCACCGCCCTGGGGGGCTTCGCGCCGCCGCTGTGCGAGGGCTGCGCCGCGTTCACCAGCCCCGCGCTGGACGGCCTCGCCAAGCAAGTGCGGGACGCCGGCTACGAGGAGGCCGCCAATCTGGTCGCGGCGGCCGCCGAACTCGTCGCGGCGCGCGGCCCGGTCCGCTACGACCATGTGGACGTTCATCGGCTGCTCTCGCCGGCCGCCTGGGGCGAAGCGAATGGCCGCGTCCATCGTCGCGTCTTTCCCGCGCCGCGCGGCGGGGCCGCGCATCTCGATCCCGCGTTGCTTCCCGCCTGGCGGGAAGACGCCGAACGCTACCTCGCCGGCTACACCGGCGAGGCCCTGGCCATCGAGGCGCGCGACGCGACGGTCACCTCGCACGGCTGGGTGATGCCCAATGGACGCCTGGACGAGCAGCACGACGTCTTCGCCGCCAACGGCGACATGCTGATCGAAGATCCCTTCTGGGTTCCGGGTTTCGTGGGCGGCCTGATATTCCGCTGCCTCTCCAACGACCAGACCCGGATGCTGATCGATTGGGGGCCGCTGCCCGAGGAGCGGTTCGATTTCCCCGCCGTTTTCCTGGGCAGCAAGTCCAATTGGAGCCACTGGCTGGTCGATTTCCTGTCCAGGGTTCGGATGTGGCGCGAGCACCCCGAAGCCGACCGCTACCGCCCGCTGTTCGGGCGGCTGAACGCCAATCAGCGCCGCTGCCTTCCCTATTTCGGCATCGATCCGGACGGCGTGGCGGAACTGCCGGTCGAGAAGACGCTGCTGGTGCGCCGCCGGGTCTCCGAGCTTCTGGTGGTGCCGACATTGCCAAGCCCGGCCAGCTTCGAATTCGTGCGCGACGGCTTCGCGCGCCGCACGCGGGGCGAGCCGGGGCCGCGGCTGGTCTATCTGTCGCGGCGCACGCAGAGGCCGCGCCATCGGGTCGAGAACGACGACGAGATCGCCTCGCATCTCGAAAGGCGCGGCTTCGCGGTGATCTGCATCGAGACCTTGCCGTTCGAAGGCCAACTCGACGTGCTCGCCGACGCCGAGGTGATCGTCATGAGCTTCGGCGGAGACGTCGGCAATCTGGCGATGTGCAATCCGCGCGCGACGGTGGTCATGATGTTCTCGGGCGTCTACGCCGCGCGGCTGACCCCCGGCCTGCTGCGGCGCGAGGTGATTCGCTTCGTCTACGGCACCGGCCTGCCCACGGTGCCGCTGTACGGCCGGACGGTGAACCCCGGCGACGGCTCGCTCGACGCCGTGGCGCTGTTCGACACCGCCGAACTCGACGACGCCCTGGGGCGGGCGCTGGAGCTCGCCGCCGCCCGCCGGGAATGAGCGCCACCCCCACCGGAAATGGGGATTTCCCGTTGGGGTAAGTCGTTGCCAACGGCGGTGGTGCTCCTTATGATCCCCCCACCTCGCGTCGCCCGGCCGGCTGGGCACCGGCAGCATCGCAACCGCATCGAGCGTTTCCCATGAGCGAAAAGGTCGACGTTCTCTTCATCAATCCGGGCGACCGGAAGCAGATCTATCAGACCCTGGCGGACGAGTTCTCGGGCATCGAGCCGCCCGTCTTCGCGGGACTGTTCGCCACCTATTTGCGCCGCAAGGGCCGTAGCGCGGCGATCATCGACGCCCCCGCCCTGGGCCTGTCGGCCGCCAAGGTCGCCGAGATGGCGACCGGCGAGTTCTCGGCCAAGCTGGTGGTGATCGTGGTCTACGGCTTCCAGCCCTCGGCCTCGACCCAGAACATGGGCGCCGCCGGCCGCATCGCCGTGGCGATCAAGGAATTGGCCCCGCATCTGCCGGTGATGATGACCGGCACCCATCCGGCCGCCCTGCCCGACCGCACCATGCGCGACGAGGCGATCGATTTCGTCTGCGATCTCGAAGGGCCGGTGACCATCCTCAAGACCCTGGAAGCCATCGAGGCGCGCGGCGGCTTCGCCAACGTGCCGTCCTTGTGGTGGCGCGAGGAAGGCCACATCATCCGCCCGCGCGCCGCCGAGGCCCTGGTCACCGATCTGGACGGCGAGATGCCCGGCATCGCCTGGGACCTCTTGCCGATGGGCAATTACCGCGCCCACAATTGGCACTGCTTCGACCATATCGACGAGCGCACGCCCTACGCCGCCATCCACACCAGCCTGGGCTGCCCGTTCCGCTGCAACTTCTGCTGCATCAACGCGCCGTTCGGCAAGCCGAGCTACCGGATGTGGAGCCCGCAAACGGTGATCCGCGAGATCGACTTCCTGGTCGAGCGCTACGGCGTCAAGAACATCAAGTTCGTCGACGAGATGTTCGTCTTGAACCATCGCCACGTCGTCGAATTGTGCGACCTGCTGGCCAGCCGCGACTACAAGGTCAACATCTGGGCCTATGCCCGCGTCGACACCGTCAAGGACGAGTTCCTCGACAAGCTGAAGAACGCCGGCATCAACTGGCTGTGCCTGGGCATCGAAAGCGCCAGCGAGCATGTCCGCGACGGGGCGCGCAAGCGCTATGGCAATGACGACATCATCGATGTCTGCCGCCGGATCGAGAACGCCGGCCTTTACATCATCGGCAATTACATCTTCGGCCTGCCCGACGACAGCGAGCAACGCATGAAGGAGACCCTGGACCTGGCGCTCGAATTGAACGCCGAGTTCATCAACTTCTATTCGGCGATGTCCTATCCGGGCTCGCAGCTTTATCAGCAGGCGATCGACGCGAACACGCCGGTTCCCGACCAGTGGCACCAATATTCGCAGCACTCCTACGACACCACGCCGCTGCCCAATCGCCATTGCACCTCGGATGAGATCGTCAAGTTCCGCGACCAGGCGTGGCAGACCTATTTCGAAAGCCCGCGCTATCTCGACATGGTGCGGGGCAAGTTCGGGCAGAAGGTGGTCGACCACATTCAGCGCATGGCCTCGGTGCCGCTGCCGCGCCGCTGGCGCGACCAGCAGTCCTGACGGGGGGATTCGTGAGCAAGCACAATGATCTGATCGAGCGTTCGCACTGGCTGCGGCGCACCGTGTTCGAAATGGTGATGACGACCAAGCGCGGCCACGTGCCGTCGTCGTTCTCCTGCGCCGAAATCCTGGTGTCGCTGTTCTATGGCGGCGTGGCGCGCTACACGCGCGGCGATCCGACCGATCCCAACCGCGACCGGGTCTACATGTCGAAGGGCCACGCGGCGCACGCGCTGTATCCGATCCTGGCCGACATCGGCTATTTCCCGACCGAGGAACTGGCGCGCTACACCAAGCCCGAGGGCTTGCTGCGCATGTATGCCGATCCCTCGATTCCGGGGATCGAGGCGATCTGCGGCTCGCTGGGCCACGGGCTGGGCATCGCGGCGGGCGTGTGCATGGCCTCGCGCAACGACGGCCGCGACGTGCGCTCGTTCGTCGTGCTGGGCGACGGCGAATGCTACGAGGGCTCGGTGTGGGAGACGGCGATGTTCGCCGCCCAGCAGGGTCTCGACAATCTGGTGGCGATCGTCGATCGCAACGCGCTGTGCATCCTGGGCCGCACCGAGGATTTGGTGCGGCTGGAACCGATCGACGAGAAGTGGCGCAGCTTCGGCTGGGAGGTGGTGCGCGTCGACGGCCATTCCCACACCGCGCTGCTCGACGCCTTCGCGCGGGTCGGCAAGACCGGCGGCAAGCCTTTGTGCATCGTCGCCGACACGGTCAAGGGCAAGGGCGTCTCGTTCATGGAGGGCCGTTCGGAGTGGCATAACCGCATGCCGTCGCCCGAACAGCTTGAACAGGCGCGCCGCGACCTTGAAACCAACCGCATCACGAACTGACGGGAACGCGACGATGGCCAATCCCCTGATGCGCGACGTCCTGATCGAGGAATTGTGCTCGATCGCCCGCCGCGATCCCGACGTTTATTTCATCGCGGCCGATCTCGGCGCCGCGGCGCTCGACAGCTTCCGCGAGGAGCTGCCCCGGCAGTTCATCCATTCGGGAATCAGCGAGCAGAACATGATCGACGTCGCCGCCGGTCTCGCGACCTGCGGCAAGAAGGTCTACTGCTACGCGATGTCCAGCTTCATCACGGCGCGCTGCTACGAGCAGATCAAGGTCGCGCTTGGCGCCATGAACCAGCCGGTGACGCTGATCTCGGTGGGCGTCGGCATGGGCTATGACGACGCCGGCCCGACCCACTACACCACCGAGGACATCGCCATCATGCGGGCCTTGCCCGGCATCGAGGTGCTGTCGCCGGCCGACGCCGAATCGACGCTCGCGATCGCCCGCCACACCCACGCCAAGCCGGCCTTCCGCTATCTGCGCCTGGAACGGCCCGCCCTGCCGCCGGTCTATCAGGGCGATTTCGCCGCCGCCCTACCGGCCGGCTTCGCCCGCGTGGCGCCCGGCTCGAAGGTCGCCATCGTGTCGTCGGGCTATATGCTGCATCGCTCGCTGGAGGCGCGCGCCCTGCTGGCCGCCCAAGGCGTCGAGCCGGCGGTGTTCGACCTGTTCCGCGTCAAGCCGCTCGACCCGGCCGCCCTGGTCGCGGCGCTGGCGCCCTACGACGCCGTGGTCACGGTCGAGGAGCAGTGGCTGGCCGGCGGTTTTGGCTCGGTGGTGCTCGAGGCCTTTTCGGATGTCGGCTCGACCAAGCGCGTCGTCCGCATCGGCCTGCCCGACCGCTGGTTCTTCGAGAATGGCGGCCGCAAGCCGGTGCTCGACGCCTTCGGCCTGGGGGTTGCCGACATCGCCCGGGCGGTGGGCGAACTCCACTCTTCGCCTGGACGCGAAGGGGCCTGACCCATGGACTTCACACAAGAAGAAGCGACCTTTTTCTTGCGTGGCTTGCGGAAGAGCGGACGGGAAGCGGAATTCAAGTCGGTTTTTGAGGAACTGATTGTCAAGTATCCGTGGGAACTTTCTTTCATCGCGGAAACAAAAATTCGGCCGCACTATTATATAGGTATTCTGTTAGCCGCGCTTCAGGCCAAAGCCATAGGCATCAATGCGATCACGGCGATCGAATTCGGCGTGGCGCAGGGTCACGGCTTGCGGAACATGGAGATTTGCGCGGAACTGGTTGAAAAGATAGTTGGAATTTCCATAGACGTGATTGGGGTCGACACGGGGGTCGGCATGCCAGAAGCTGTCGACTACAGAGACGCGCCTTTTCAGTGGAAGGCGGGGTCTTACAAGATGGACAAGGATGAGCTTCAAAAGATTCTAAAGAGAGCGAAGATCCTAATTTTTGATATACGCACGACTTTGTTGCCACTGCAATCGGCGTTAAAATCACACATTGGATTTTGTTCCTTTGACTTGGATTACTACTCCAGCACGGCAAGCGCTCTTTCCATATTCAAGCTGACGCCAGACTCCAGAATTCCCAGAACCATCTGTTATTTTGATGACGTATTGAGCGATTTCTGCTTCTTTAGTTGCGATTATATCGGTGAGCTGGCCGCAATAAAGGACTTCAACGAGTCCAATCCACGCATAAAGATCGCCAAAATTAACGGGATGAAGCATATGTTCCCATTCTTGGGGTCATCAAAATACCCATTCGTTGAACAATTCTATGTTTGTCATGACTTCCATCATCCCCACTACAACACTTTTGCGCGGCTGGATATCCCAGGAGGGACAACCGAACCGCTGAGCGACGGTTTTTAAGCGATGCCGCTGATCAAGGTCACCTCGCCGTCCTTCTCCAAGAACGCCACCCTGCGCGACGAATTGCTGTCGCGCTTCCCGAACGCCGTTCTGAACGACGCCGGGCAAGCGTTGGCCGGTGACGCGCTGGCCGCGTTCCTGGACGGCGCCGACGGCGCGGTGATCGGACTGGAAACGGTCGACGACGCCTTGCTGGCCCGCATGCCGTCCTTGCGCATCGTGGCCAAATACGGCGTCGGCCTGGACAGCATCGACCAGGAGGCTTGCGCCCGGCGCGGCGTGCGGATCGGCTGGACCGGCGGCGTCAATCGCGTCTCGGCGGCCGAGATGGCGATGGGCTTCATGCTGGGGCTGAACCGCAATTTGTTCGCCACCGCCTTCCAGATGCGCGACGGCGTGTGGAACAAGAATGGCGGCCGTCAGCTTTCCGGCCGCACCGTGGGCATCATCGGCACCGGCCATATCGGCAAGGAGGTGGCGCGCATGCTGGCGCCCTTCGGCTGCCGCGTCCTGGGCAACGACCTGCTCGACATGGCCGCGTGGTACGCGGCGAACGGCGTCGAGCCGGCGTCCAAGGAACGCATCTGGGACGAGGCCGAGGTCATCACCCTGCATGTCCCCTGCACGCCGTCGACCCGCGCGATGATCAATGCCGAAACCTTGCGCCGCATGCGCCCCGACGCCGTCCTGGTCAACACCTGCCGGGGCGAAGTGGTCGATCAGGCGGCGCTCAAGCGGGCGCTGGTCGAGGGCTGGATCGCCGGGGCCGCGACCGACGTCTACGAAAGCGAGCCGCCCACCGACATGGAGTTCCTGCGCCTGCCCAACCTGGTCTGCACGCCGCATATCGGCGGCAACGCGGTCGAGGCGGTGCTGGCCATGGGGCGTTCGGCGATCACCCATCTCGAGTCCCATTTCCTGAAGTGAGTGCCATGAAGACGCTGGTGTTCGGCGGATCGGGTTTCCTGGGCGGCTATGTGGTCGACGAACTGGTGGCGCGCGGCCATCACGTCACCATCTTCGATCGCAAGCGCTCGCCCTGGCGGCCCGACCTCGCCTTCGTCGAGGGCGACATCCTGGACCGCGCCGCGGTGCGCGCCGTGACCCAGGGGTTCGATTACGTCTACAACTTCGCGGGCGCGGCCAATCTGGACCTGTCGATCCGCCAGCCGGTCGATTTCCTGGAACTGAACATCATCGGCAACGTCAACGTGGTCGACGCCTGCCGCCATGCCGGGGTGCGCCGCTTCGTCTATGCCAGCTCGGCCTATGGGCTGTCGCGAAAGGGGGCGTTCTACGGCACCTCGAAGCGCTGCTCGGAACGCATCATCGAGCAGTATCACGAGGAATTCGGCCTCGAATTCACGATCATCCGCTACGGCTCGGTCTATGGCGAGCGGGCCGACGCCTCGAACCGCATCTATCGCCTGCTGCGCCAAGCCTTGACCGAGCGGCGCATCGTGTTCCCCGGCGACGGCGCCGAGGAGCGGGAATACATCCACGGCCACGACTGCGCCAAGCTGTCGGTCGATCTGCTGGCCGACGAGTACAAGAACCAAAGCTTCATCCTGACCGGCGTCGAGCGGTTCTCCTACGCCAAGCTGCTGGACATGATCAACGAGATCATGGGCGGGCGGCTCGACATCCAGTATTTGCACCAGGACTACAAGGGCCACTACACGCTGACGCCCTATTCCTTCACCCCCAGCCTGGGCAAGAAGATCACCACGAATCCCTGCATCGATTTCGGCCAGGGACTCTTGCACTGCGTCGAGACCATGCACGCCAACCTGGCTCCGGAAGAAGTGGGATGATGTTCGCCGACCAGACGGCCGCCGCGGCCGCCCTGGCCGACGACCTCGCCGTCCTGTTGAACCAGGCGCTCGCCGAGCGGGGCCGAGCCTCGCTGGTGGTGCCGGGGGGGCGCGGCCCGGTGCCGGTGTTCCAGCGTCTGGCGGCGGCCGATCTCGACTGGACGCGCATCGACGTGATCCCCACCGACGAACGCTGGGTGTCGCCCGATCATCCCGACAGCAACGAGGGCATGATCCGCCGCCTGCTGCCCGCCGCGCGGCTGCGCGGGCTGAAGACCGACGCCGCGACCCCCGAGGATGGTCTGGCCGAGGCCTCGGCGCGCCTCGCCACCCTGGGGCGGCCCTTCGACGCGGTGTTCCTGGGGATGGGCGCCGATGGCCACGTCGCCTCGCTGTTTCCCGGCTCCGTCCCGCTCGACGACCGGCGAATGCTGGCCGCGGCGCCGGTCTCGGGGATCGGCCACGCGCGCCTGACCCTGACCCTGCCGGCGCTGACCGATTGCCGCGCGCTGCTGCTGCTGATCTGTGGCGCCGAGAAACGCGCCCGCTGGGCCGAAGCCCTCGCCGGGGCCGACCTGCCCGTCACGCGCGCCGTGCGGGCGGCGCCGCAGGTCCGCGTGTTTCTCGCCCCATGATCTCGATCGTCACCACCGACCCGCGGATGCCGATGATCGCGGGCGACGTCGAACTGGTGGTGGTCGAAGACTCCGTCCAGGCCCTCGACCGGGGCGTCGCCCAGGCGCGGGGCGAGATGTGCGCGGTGTTCGCGCCGGGCGCCGTGCCGCTGCCGGGGGCCTTCGAACTGGTCGCCCGGCTGGCCGCGCTGTTTCCCGAGATGTCGTGGCTGTCCTCGACCCAGCCGGTGATCGCCGCCGCGGACGGCCGCCTGGCGCCGTCCTTCCTGCCGGGCTTTTCGCGCGCCGCCTTCCTGGATGGCGTCTGCGCCATCCAGACCGAGGGCACCTTCTGGCGCCGTTCGCTGTGGGAGGCGGCCGGGGGAACCTTCGCCGAGGGCGCCTCTGGATTGTGGGCGCGGTTCTTCCAGCAAGCCGAACCCTGCGCGGTGTTGGCCTCCCTGGCCATCTCTCCCGCCGAAACGCCGATCGACGAAACCGTTCTGGCCGCGTGGCGAGCCCGCCTGGACCACCGCCCGACCCCGTCCGGCGCCAATGGCTTCAGGGTGTACGAGGGCGATTTCGTCACCGCCGAGCCGAGCCTGATCCAGGCGCCCTTCCTGGTGATCGATGGCGCCGGTCCCTCGCGCGGCCTCAAAGAGGCGATCGCCGCCGGCCGCGTCGCCTGACATCCGATTGACCGCGAGCGGCGGCGCGCCCTACCATGCCGATCGGGGACGCCGATCCAAGGAGACTGGCTGGTGACCGAACGCAGGGTTCTGGCCTTCTATCTGGCGGCGCGCGAACACTACCGGCCGGTGATGTTCTCACCCAACGAAGTCTTCGTCAGCCCCGACACGACCGACACGACCGACGAGCACGGCGGGGTCCGCACCCTGCGCCCGTCGCGGGCGAAATATCCGATCTCGGACATCCTGGCCCGCCTGCCGGCCGAGCGGCATCCCGATCTGGTGGTGGTCAAGGTCGACGCCTCCGAGCGCAACATGCCGCACGGCCTGGGCGCGCTGTCCTGCCCCAAGGTGCTGATCCTGGGCGACACGCACCATATGGAGCGGCCGATTCGGCGCCTGCTCGACTACGCGGCCAGCGAGCCGTTCGACCTGATCCTCAGCGACTGCGACCGCCAGCATCTGCACGCCTTCAAGAAGGCGGGCTTTCCGCGCGTCCACTGGCTGCCGCACCTGACCTGGCGGCCGGATTGGCGCGATCCGGCGCCGGAGTGCCGCGAGGACGTGGTGTTTCTCGGCAACACCGGCAGCGCCCATCGCTGGCGCCGCCACGTTCTCGACCGGGTGCGGGCGGCCGGGCTGCCGCTGTCGACCGGGCGGGTGCCCCAGCACGAGGTCGCCGACGTCTATGCCCGCGCCCGGGTGACCTTGAATTGCAGCCTCAACGGCGATCTCAATCTGCGGATTTTCGAAGTCCTGGCGGCCGGCGGGCTGTTGCTCACCGATCGCCTGAGCCGCGAGGCCGGGCTGTGGCGGCTGCTTGAGGAAGGGCGCCATCTGCTCGCCTGGGGCGATGTCGACGAACTGATCGCCAAGGCCCGCCACGCCCTCGAGAACGAGGCCGAGGGTCGGGCGATCCGCCGCGCCGGCCGGCTGTGGCTGGAGGAGCACTTCCATCCCGACCGTCAGCGGCGGCGCTTTTTCGATCTGCTCGATCACGGGCGCGAGGACCCGCTGTTCTCGCTGGCCGACGAGCCGCGCTGCCATGTGGGCGCGCTGCCGGCCGGCATCCTGCGCCACCGGGTGGCGGTCTACGAAGCCGTGCAGGAGCGCCACCGATCCGCCTCGCGCCTGCGCCTGTTCGCCACCGACCCGACCGGCGCGCTGGCCAGGGATTTGGGCGATCTGCCCCGGCTGACGACGCATCCGGCCGCCGCGCTGCCCGATTTCGCGGGCGAGGCCCCGGCCCTGGTCACCGGGGCGCAGGTCGAGATTCCCGTCGAGCACGTCCTGGCGATCGATCCGGCGGCGACCGATCTCGATATCCATCTGGCGAATTTCCGGGGTCGCTGGGCGCTGGTCGAGGGCGGCGACGTGGTGCCGTCGCTGGCCGGCTGGGCGGCGACGCGCGGCCGTCTCGAAGCCTGGGGGTTCACCTGCCGCGCCGCCGAGGCGGGGTTGTTCGAGCGCGCCGAGCCGGTGGCGACGATCCGCCGGCTGCTCGACGCGGGGCGGGTGGGCGAGGCGGTCGGGCTGCTCGAATTCGCGCTGCCGCTGCTGTCGGACGCTTGGCGCTGCGTCGACGCGGTGGAACTCGCCGCGCGGGTCGGGCGGGACGATCTGACGGAAGCCTATCTGAGAAAGGCCATCCAACTGGACCGCGGCCAATGGCCGGCCATGGTGCTGTTGGGTCGGCGCATGCTGGCGGCCGGCGACAAGGCGGAAGCCTTCCTGATGTTCGACGCGGCGAGCCGCCAGCATGTTCCGCCCGACGAGGATCGCTCGGCGCTGGACGTTCTGGGCAAGTTGGCCCGTCGCGGAGCCCTCGGGGTCGCGTCCTATCTGGCGGCGGTCGAGCCGGAGCGGGTCGCGCCGCGCCATGGCGGCGCCCGGCGGGTGCTGCTGGTCACCAACCTGTTTCCGCCCGAGGAGATGGGCGGCTATGGCCGCAAGCTGTGGGAATTCTCGGCCTCGCTGCTGCGTCGCGGCCACGAGGTTCGCGTGCTGGCCGGCGACGCGGCCTATCTGCGCCGTTCGGACGATCCCGAGGAATGCCGGCTCGAGCCGATCGTCTCGCGGACCCTCACGCTGTTCGGCGAATGGCGGAACGGGGCCGGCACGGTCAGCGACCCCGACGAGGTGATCCTGCGCAGCCTACGCAACGCCGAGATCGTGGCGTGCGCCGCCGACGACTTCAAACCCGACGTGGCGCTGGTCGGCAATATCGATTACCTCGGCCTCAATTTCATGCACGAGCTGTACGCGCGCCAAATTCCGGTGATCCATTCGATCGGCCTGTCGAAGATGCCGTTTCCGGCCGCCAACATGGCGTCGCATCCAACGCTCTACATGCCGGCCCCGGCCAGCGACTGGGTGGGCGACACGCTCGAAGCGGACGGCTTCCCGATGGAGGGCCGGCGGACCCTGTATCCGGGGGTGCGCACCCAGTTCTATTACCGCGCCGTCCTGCCGGCCCGCGACCGCCTGCGCATCGCCTTCGCCGGACTGGTGATGAGCTACAAGGGCGTGCATACCTTGATGACCGCCCTGGGCATCCTGCACGTCAAGGGCATCGACTTCACCTGCACCATCGCGGGCGACAGCGATCAGCAAGACTATCTGACCCAGTTGCTGGACCATCGGGAAAAGCTGGGCATGCGCGACAAGGTCAACTTCATCGGCTATCAGGACCGTCGCGGCTTGGCTCGGCTGTTCGACACGCACAACGTGTTCGTCTTCCCCTCGCTGGTCAACGAGGCGTTCGGCATGTCGCAGGTCGAGGCGATGGCGGCGGGGCTGGCCTGCGTCACCACCGCGACCGGCGGCGGGCGCGAGATCGTCCGCGACGGCGTCGACGGCCTGCTGTTCAGTTCGGGCGACGCCGGCGAGCTTGCCTTGAAGCTGGTCCATCTGATGCTCAACCCCGAGGACTGGCACCGCCTGGCCGAGGCCGGGCGGGCGCGGGCGCTCGAATTCGGGGTCGAGAACGCGACCGATCGGCTCGAGGACATGATCCACGAGATCCTGGTCCGCAACGGCCGCGCCTGACGGATCAGCTCTTGCCGCGCGCCGTGGCGAACGGGGTGTAGTTGTCTTGCATGTTGGCCTGGGCGCGATCCCGCCGCATGATCACCACGTCCGAGGCGAGCACGCCGCTCCAGCCGCGATTGGAGCGCATGAATTCGAGCGCCGCATAGACCGGCTGCATGTGGTAGTCGTGATATGCGACCAAGGTGTCCGGCTCGGCCAGCAGGTCGGCGAAAAGGGCCTCCATGATGGTGTGCTCGAAGCAGTGGCTGCCATCGATGAAGATCAGGTCGAATGTCTCGCCGTCGGCCAGCAGCATGGGCATGGCCAAGCTGCTGGGCATCTCGATCAGGCGCAGCTTGTCGCCATAGCCGGCCTGGGTGACGTTCTTCACGCCGTTGTGGCGGTAGGCGCTGCCTTGCAGCGGATCGATCACGGTGTGACTCTCGATGCTGTCCGAGGCCGACAGCATGAACAGGGTCGACATGCCCTTGGCGAAGCCGATTTCCAGAATGCGGCGCGGCCGCGTCTGGGCCACCAAGTTGAACAGCACGGTTCCGTCGTCCCAGGGAACCTCGCCGCCGACCCGGGGCGTGGGCTCGCCCATGCCCTGGCCGGTCTCGTTGATGCGCCGGACCAGATCGCGGCAGGCCTGGGGCATGCGGTCCTGGACCGGTTCCAGCATCCGCGAATTGTCAAGCGGCCAGGGTTTGGTCACGGTCCATCCGCGGATGTAGATCGTCTGGTGGAACAGGCCCAGAAGACCCGAGAGCGGCCCGCCGGTCCGGTGGACGCCATCGCGGTGAAGGATGCCCGCGATGCGGCGCATGCCGCCCAGCTTCAGGAGGGCGTCGAAGAACGGGCCGAGCAGCGAGGGGTCTCCTTCGGCGATCTTGCGGAGGAAGCCGCGAAGATCGTCGAAGCGTTGTTCGGACGCGCTCACATGGCAAGACAGGGCGATGGCCACCGGATCGTCGGAACCGGCCGCCTCCAAAGCGGCGAGGGCCAGCTTCGCGTCCGCCATTTTCTCGGCGTTTCCGGAAAGTATCAGGTCGAGAATGTCTGAGGCGGTCGGCACCTGAGGTCTCCAGGGTGGTTCCGCCGTCGATCATGCCTCAATCCGGGGTGGCGCACCACATCCGCCACATGGTCCGCAGCGCCGCCTCGAAATCCGCGATGAAGGCCGGGGCGTCGCACAGACCCTCGGACAGGCGCCCGCGCAGGCCGGTGCGCAAAGCGCGCAGGCGGTCGCGGTCGCCGGCCAGTTCGACGGCCCGCCGCACGTAATCGCGTTCGTCGCGGGCGATCAGTTCGGGCAGGCCGACATTGGTCAGGATGCTGGCGCCGACCCGCGCGGCGTGGCGATCGCCGCTCAGCGTGATCACCGGCACGCCCATCCACAGCGCCTCGCAGGTGGTGGTGGTGCCGTTGTAGGGAAAGGTGTCCAGCGCGATGTCGACGGCGCCGTAACGGGCCAGATGCTGGCGCGGCGAGGGCGAGAATCCGTCCAGACACAGCCGGCCGGCCGAAACGCCGTGCGCCGCGAAGGCGTCGCGCATCCGCGCGGCGACATGGGGGCTCGAGAAGCCCTTGGCCTTGAGCAGCAGGCCCGAGCCTGGAACGGCGTTCAGGATCTCGGCCCACAGGGCGATCATCGCGGGGGTGATCTTGGCCAGCGTGTTGAACGAGCCGAAGGTGATGCCGCCGGTCTCCTCGAACGAGGGCGGCGCGACCGGCTCGTCGCCGTCCACCGGGCTGTAGCACAGGAAGCTGCGCGGCAGGCGCATCAAGCGCTCGCTGTGAAAGGCGTCGCCGGTGCCCGGCGGGTCGGCGTGGATGTCGGTGACGCGCCAGCCGATCGCGTCCAGCCCGGTCGTGGTGGGGTAGCCCAGCCAAGTGACCTGCACCGGCGCCGGCCGTCGCGCGAACAGCGCCAGGCGATTGCCCCCGGTGTGGCCCGCGAGGTCGATCAGGATGTCGATGCCGTCTTGGCGCACCGCCTCGTCGAATTGGCGGTCGTCCCAGCCGCCCGCCTCGCGCCAGGCGTCGGCGGCCTCGCGGATGCGCCGCGTGAAGTCGTCCTTCTTCGGCGACACCGAATAACAGGTGACATGGACCCGGCGGCGGTCATGGGCGCGGATCACCGGCAGGGCGAAATAGGCGACCGAGTGATGCCGAAAATCGGGCGAGACATAGCCGATGCGCAGGATGCGCTCGGGGTCGCGCGGATTGGCGTGCGGGGCGGGCGGCGGGGCGTCGATCCGGCTGGCCCAGTCGCGGTGCTCGCGGGCCAGTTCCTGGTTGCCGATCGTGCTTGGATAGGTCAGCGCCATCAGGTAGTTGGCCCGGAACAAGGCGACCAGCCCGTCGCGCAGCGACAAGCAGATCCGGTAATAGCGCAGCGCCCGCTCGACATCGCCCAGATCGACCAGGGCGATGGCCAGATTGTTCCAGGGGGTGGCGTCCTCGGGGCTTAGCAGGATGGCTTGGCGGGTGTGGTCGATGGCCTCGTCGTGGTTCAGTTGATCGCGGCCGACCACGCCTAGGCCATAAAGCGCCTGCCGGTAATGGGGATCGATGCCGAGCGCGAATCGGAAGGCGAATTCGGCGTCGGCCGGCCGGCCCAGCGTCGACAGCATGTAGCCCAGATTCCCCCACGCCTCCTTGTTGCGGGGATTGATCCGCACCGCCTCGCGGAACTCCCGCTCCGCCTCGTCGAATTCCTGCATGCCCATCAGCAGCATGGCGTGATTGGTGCGCAGCACGTCCTGCTCGGGACGCTCCGCCACGGCTTGGCGGAACAGGGCGCGCGCCTCGTCGCGCTGGCCGCGTCCGGCCAGGAACAGGGCGAAATTGTTGGTCGCCGCGACACTGTCCGGGGCGAGCGCGCGCGCGCGGCGGTAGGCCTCCTCGGCCTGTTCGGCCCGCCCCAGACCAGCCAGCGCGGCGGCCAGGTTGACCGCCACGTCGAGGCTGGACGGGGCCAGGGCGACGGCGCGCATCAGGCAGGCGGCCGCCTCGG
>JADGAL010000099.1 GCA_015232025.1 Alphaproteobacteria bacterium | reverse complement strand
GGGCGAGCGCGCCTTGCCGCCCGCCATGGCCGCCTTGCTGAAGCGCAACGGCTTCGATCTGGCGGCCGGGCCGGCCGACGCCGATTTCGCCGTCGAGGGCGTGATCACCACCAAGCCCGGCCCACCCGGCGCCAAGCTGCTGACCATCGTGTGGACGGTGCGCAACCGCCAAGGCCTGGGCCTGGGCACCGTCGAGCAGGCCAATCCCGTCCCCATCGCCCTGTTGGAGGGTTCGTGGGGCGAAATGGCCTCGCTGATCGCCGAAGGCGCCACCGAAGGCGTGGTGGCCATCCTGCGCGCCCAGGACGATGGAAACGCCGCCCCGGCAAGGCCGTTTACAGACTAAGGGGCCGCTGATACAGTCCGGCCCCGTCCAGATGGGATAGTGGACCGGTCGTCGGTAGTGACCTGGGACGCGGGGGTTGGCAACATGAAGATTCTCGCCTGCAACAGCAACCGCCCGCTTGCGGAAGCCATTGCGAGCTATCTCAATCTCGCCCTGACCAAGGCGAGCATCCGCCGCTTTTCGGACATGGAGATCTTTGTCGAAATCTCCGAAAACGTGCGCGGTCAGGATGTGTTCGTGGTGCAGTCGACCTGCTACCCGACCAATGACAACCTGATGGAGCTGCTGGTCACCCTTGACGCGCTGAAGCGCGGCTCGGCGCGGCGCATCACGGCGGTGATCCCCTATTACGGCTATGCCCGGCAGGATCGCAAGACCGGCCCGCGCACGCCGATCTCGGCCAAGCTGGTGGCCAATCTGATCACCACGGCGGGCGCCGACCGGGTGGTCACGCTGGACCTCCACTCGGGCCAGATCCAGGGCTTCTTCGACATTCCGGTCGACAACCTGTACGCCGCGCCGGTCTTCACCCACGACATCAAGACCCGCCTGGGCGACGAGGCGATGATCGTCTCGCCCGACGTGGGCGGCGTGGTGCGCGCCCGCGGCATCGCCAGCCGCATCGGCGCCGACTTGGCGATCATCGACAAGCGGCGCGAACGGGCCGGCGTGTCCGAGGTGATGAACATCATCGGCGACGTGAAGGGCCGCAAATGCGTGCTGGTCGACGACATCGTCGATTCGGCCGGCACCCTGTGCAACGCCGCCGTCGCCCTGATCGAAGCCGGCGCGACCTCGGTTTCGGCCTATGTCACGCACGGCGTCCTGTCGGGCGGCGCGGTCGCCCGCGTCACGTCGAGCCCGCTGGAATCGCTGGTCATCACCGACTCGATCCCCGCCACCGAGGCGGTTCGCCTGGCCCGCAACATCCGCCCGCTGACCATCGCGCCGCTGATGGCGGAATCGATCCAGCGCATCAGCGAGGAACGCTCGGTCTCCAGCCTGTTCGACTGAAGCCGGTTGCATTGATCGGGGAGCTTTGCTACCACTTTCGCGTAACACACGCGCGGCGGGATGATCCTTGCTTTCCACAAACCTCCATCTCGTTCGACTGATCGACGAATTGACGTGTTCGAACGATCCGGACCTGCGCGCCAGGGGCGAGAATTATCGCTTCGAGGAGCGGGTCGATCCGCGCCGTCAGACGCGTTACGACGGCATCGCGCTCACCACCGCCGACTACGAGGAATGGCTGGAGGCGCATGTCGCCCACCTGAAGACATCGGTCTGGGTCGATGAACCCGAGACCTTCGCGGCGATCAACGGCATGGCCGCCCTGTCCCCGGCGGCGAGTGCCGAATTGGGCGAAGACCAAGTGCTGGTGCGGATCGAAAAGCTGGACGACGCGCTGGGCCGGACCAAGGTGAGTTCGCTCGTCGAGTTGGACGAACTTGTCGAGGTGTTCGCCGGCCGGCGACAGAACGAGCGGATTGCCGTCAACGAGGCGAAAGGCGCGCTCGAAACCGTCTGCGGCGCGCTGAACACCCACCCATACGTTCTCGGCCCGCGCTTCGCCGCGTTCGCGCAGGACCTGAACGAGGAGATCGCGCAACCCGACTGGCCCGACCGACTGCGCGACCGACTGGGCCTCGCCCATATCGGGGTCGACGAGCCGGTGGCGTTGATGAGCTACAGCGTGCGCCACGTGACGCGGCGCCGCGTCGACCATCCCCTGGTGGTGCCCACCGTTCTGGACGCCCAGCCCTGCGAGGCCTTCCACCCCTCGCCGCGCGATGAGGATTACGGCCGCACGCTTAATCTGGCGGGCGATCCCAACTGCGTGGCGCTAGCCTCCGAAGTGCTTCACCCTCGTTTCGATTACGAGCCGCGCCATATCTTGAAAGTGGGCACCGTCACCCGCCCCTTCGACCGTAGGCGTCTGGCCGAACTGCGGATACAGCACCTGTTCTGTCTGCGATACTTGAGTAACCGCGAGGATTTCGGCAAGCTGTGAGCATGCAACCCGCCACGCAGGAGCAAAGGCACCCCTGGCTGGACCGGCTGATGGCCGATCCGGCGAAGGCGGTCGACGCGCTGTTGCGTGGCTTCGCCCACCTGCCCGGCCTGCAACGCGCCAGCCCCTGCGACGCGCTGATCGCGTTGACCCGCGACCTGTCCGACGACGCGCCCGAGCGCTCCGCGCTGGATCGCGCGCTGCTCGATTGGCTGCGCCAGCGCCGCGCCGACACGGACGCGCTGGTGACGCTGCCCGGTGGCGTGCCGAATTTCGTGCGCGAGACCAGCGAGGCCATGCGCGCGGCTTGGCGCCTGGAACTGCCGGAAAGCTCGGTCTGGCTGCGCGACAATCTGCTCGACCTGCTGACCTGGGCCGAGGATCTGAGCAGCGGCCCGATCTTCGATCTCGGCCGCGCCGTGCTGGCGGCCGGCGCCCATCTGCAACAGGGCCGCGAATTGCGTTTCCTGTGGTTTCGCATCTTCGACCAGGCCGCCGCGCCGCGCCTGCGCCATCGCTTGGACATCGCCGAACTGGGCATCGCGCGAATGGACGGCGGCAAGGCTGGTGGACCACCGCCCGAACTCGTGGTCGGCTTGGCGCGCTGGGCGGCGCGGTTGCCGCCCAATGACGGCCAAAAAGGCGAGGTGGTGCGCCAGTGGCGTGCCGTGAAGGGAGCCTTTCCCCGCCAGCCGAGTTTCTGGCGCAAGCAGTGGCAGGCGATCTTCGACGAGGGGGGGTACGACCACCCGTTCGTCGGCTGGCTGCGCGACGCCGACCCGGCGCTGAAGCCGGCCGAGCGCTCGGTCAGGCGGGAACCATCGCTGCCCAAGGACATTCAAGGGGTCATCCGCGACTTCAAAGCGGCTCTGCGTCGCGACCGGCTCACCCCGGCGCGCTGGCTGCCGATGAAGGGCCTTCTTGAGCAGTTGGAGCGCTATGCCGAGGTGACCGGCAACTCCTATTACCTAGTCACCAGTTGCACCAGCGTGGCCAGCGCCATTTGCGATCAGGCGCCGGGGCATGCCCTCGATCTGGCCCGCCGCGCGCTGGTCTGGGCGCCCTCGGACGGCCATTCCTGGAGCACCCGCGCCAGTGCTTTGGAACGCCTGGGCCGGCCCGATCTGGCCATCACCGCGTCCTGGGAGGGCCTGCGCCGCGCGCCGGCCGATTCCGCGCTCTCCAACCAACTCGCCCTGCTGCTCGGCGCTCGGGGGCGGACCCGCGAGGCCGAGGCCCTGTTGCGAAAGGCGTCGCGGCTCGACCCGGCGGATGCGACGTCTTGCAACAATCTGGCTCGCGTTCTGGGAGCGGAGGGTCGGTTCGGTGAGGGCATCGACCTGCTGCGCGGCTTCGCGGGCCGGGCGGGGGACCAAGCCGTAACCTATCTGCTGGGCTGCCTGCTGATCGCCGAAGGGCGGCGGTCGGAAGCCGAGGCGGTGCTGGGCGAGTATCGGCGCGCTTGGCGAGAGGATGATCGCACCACCACCCTGGCCCGCCTGATCGCGGCCGGGCAAGCGGGCGTCGACGAGGAACGCGCCCATCTGCGCGACGCCTTGCGCGTCGAAGCGGGTACGAAGCCGTTGCCGTGGGACGCCGAGAAGGCCGAGACCGGACTCGCCGCGGAACGGGCGGCCATCGGCCGCCTTGAGCCGGTGGCCTTGGTGGGCGAGGCCAATCTGCTGTTCGGGCTGAACGCCGCGGACGAGGCGTCGCGGTTGGTCGACGGCGTTCTGGCGCGCGACTCCTCCGACGTTTACGCCCATCTGGTCAAGGCTCTGGCCGACCGCGACTACCGCCAATCCCTGGAAGGCCGGATCGGACGTTTCGCCGGCTCGCTGCCGCTGCGGCTGGCCGCGCTTCAGCCGCATGCGCCCGATGACCAGTGGCGGGAGATGGCCCGGCAGTTCCCGGACGGCCAACCCCTGATCGATCTGGTGCGGATCGCCTGGACCGGCTCGGAGGGCGACGCCGAGGCCCGGCTGGAACGCTGGGCCGAGATCGAACCGCGCTGGGACGATTCCTGGGACAAGTTCCTGAAAGGCCAGATCGGCGGGCACTTGAGGGGCGAGCCGACCGCGCTGCCGCTGGCCCACCTCGCCCACGACGCCCTGACCCAGGCGGTGAATCGCAACCTCGCCGCCTGACGGTTGCTTTCCCCACCGAATCCGTGTACCAAGCCGCCTTCCGGGCGCCGGCACCCCTGGAGGCCGCGCCCAAAGTCATGGAGAGACAAATGAGTGAAATGAGCGCGCTGAGCGTGAAGCTCCGCGACCGGGCCGGAAAGGGGGCCGCCCGTCAGACCCGCCGCGATGGCCTTGTGCCCGGCGTGATCTACGGCGACAAGAAGCCCCCCGTGCTGATCTCCGTGGTGCCCCGCGCCATCGTGATCGAGATGATGAAGCCGGGCTTCCATACCCGCCTGTTCAACCTCGACCTGGGCGATGGCCGCACCGAGCGGGCGCTGGCGCGCGACCTGCAAATCCATCCGGTCACCGACGTGCCGGTCCACATCGACTTCATGCGGGTCAGCGCCGATGGCGTCGTCCACGTCGCCATCCCGGTGCACTTCATCAACGAAGACAAGTCGCCCGGCATCAAGCGCGGCGGCGTGTTGAACGTGGTGCGCCACGAGATCGACGTGACCTGCCCGGCCGACTCGATTCCTCCGTTCATCGAGGTCGATCTGGCCGGCCGCAACATCGGCGACTCGGTCCACATCTCGTCGCTGGCCCTGCCCGAGGGCGTCACCCCGGTCGTCCATCGCGACTTCACCGTCGCCACCATCGCCGCGCCGACCGTCACCCGCGGCGCTGGCGAGGGCGACGCCGGCTGACGTCAATGCGGCTCGTGGTCGGTTTGGGCAACCCCGGTGCGGGCTACGCCGGAAACCGCCACAATATCGGCTTCATGGCGGTGGACACATTGGTCCGCCGCCATGGATTCGGTCCCTGGCGCGCCAAGTTCCAGGGCCGGCTGGCCGACGGCGTGATCGCCGGCCGCAAGGTGCTGGCGCTGGAGCCCGAGACCTGGATGAACCTGTCGGGCCAGTCGGTGGCGGCGGCGATGCGCTTCCACAAGATCGCGCCCGAGGACGTCATCGTGCTGCACGACGAACTGGACCTGCCGCCCGGCCGGGTGCGGGTCAAGAAGGGCGGCGGCGCGGGCGGCCACAACGGGCTGAAAAGCATCGACGCCCATATCGGCCGCGATTATTGGCGGGTGCGACTGGGCATCGGTCATCCCGGCAACAAGGACCTGGTCTCGGGCTATGTCCTTCACGATTTCGCCAAGGCCGACGATGCCTGGCTCGGGCCGCTGCTCGACGCCGTGGCCGACGCCTTCCCTTTTCTGCTCGACGGCCAGGACAACGGCTTCATGAATCGCGTGGCCATGCTGACCCAGCCGACCACGCCCAAGCCCAAGCCGAAACCCGAAAGCGACCGGACGGAGCCCTGACATGGGATTCAATTGCGGCATCGTCGGTTTGCCGAACGTCGGCAAGTCGACGCTCTTCAACGCCCTGACCCAGACGGCGGCGGCGCAGGCCGCCAACTATCCCTTCTGCACCATCGAGCCGAATGTCGGCCGCGTCGCGGTGCCCGACGCGCGCCTGGACAAGCTGGCGGTCGCGGCGAAATCGCAAAAGATCGTGCCGACCCAGCTTGAATTCGTCGACATCGCCGGGCTGGTGCGCGGCGCCTCGCGCGGCGAGGGCCTGGGCAACCAGTTCCTGGCCAACATCCGCGAGGTCGACGCCATCGTCCACGTGCTGCGCTGTTTCGAAGACACCGACGTCACCCATGTCGAGGGCTCGGTCGATCCGGTGCGCGACGCCGACACCATCGAGACCGAATTGATGCTGTCCGACATGGACAGCCTCGAGCGCCGCGTGGTCAACGCCCAGAAGCGCGCCAAGATCGGCGACAAGGACGCCAAGACCCAGTTGGTGGTGATGGAGCCGGTGCTGGCCGCCCTGCGCGAGGGCCGCCCGGCCCGCTCCGTGCCGCTGGACGAGGACGGCCGCGCCATGCTGCGCCAGCTTGGCCTGCTGACCTCGAAGCCGGTGCTTTACGCCTGCAATGTCGACGAGGCCTCGGCCGCCACCGGCAACGCCTTCTCCGAGAAGGTCGCGGCCCGCGCCCGCGCCGAGGGATCGGGCTTCGTGGTCGTCTCGGCGGCCATCGAATCCGAGGTCGCCCAACTCGCCGACGAGGCCGAAAAGCGCGAATTCCTGGAGGCCCTGGGCCTCGAGGAAACCGGCCTCGCCCGCGTCATCCGCGCCGGCTACGGCCTGCTCGACCTGGTCACCTTCTTCACGGTGGGGCCGAAGGAGGCCCACGCCTGGACCGTGCGACGCGGCGCCAAGGCGCCCCAGGCGGCCGGCGCCATCCACACCGACTTCGAACGCGGCTTCATCCGCGCCGAGACCATCGCCTACGAGGACTTCATCGCCTGCGGCGGCGAAGCGGGCGCCAAGGAAACCGGCAAGATGCGGCTGGAGGGCAAGGAATACCTGGTCCAGGACGGCGACGTGTTCCACTTCCTGTTCAACGTTTAGGTCTCGCGCCGCGATCTCGGCCCGCTCCAGGTCGTAGTCGCGCCCGTCGAGATAAGCCAGCACTCCGGCATAGCCCAGAAATTGCGGGCCACCGGAGTGCCGCATACCTATGCCATTTCTTCCGCCCTCAGATGGCGCCACGACGCTGAATAGTTAAGCGGGGGTGATTCCATGTGCTGCTTAACATATTCATCCAGCAACCGCCCCTCCTCGCGGGCGGCCAAGTCCTCACTGGCTGCCGGACGCCAGGAGACATATAGGCTCTCCATGGGAAAGTGGCTAGTCATCTCGTAAAGGGCGAACCTCCGTCCGGCCATGTGGCCGCGCTTCTCCGGTGTCGACGCACAGTGTTGAAAGCGCTTCAGGCGGTCGCGCAATCCTTTGGACTTGCCGATGTCCAGAATACCCTCCTGGTCGGTGCCGACCGCCCGATTGAGCGGGTGATCGGCGGCGATCATGTAGGTGCCAGGCCCTTTCGGCACCTCCTTCCACTCCAAGCCGATGAGCAGTTTCCAGTCGGTCCAACCAAGCCACTCTTTCAAGTGCATCTCACACTTCCCTTCCGACGACAAACCTGACCATCGCTTCCTTGGCAACCTTTTCGGCCTCGAAATCGCCAACCGCACCCGCCGCCTTCAGCAGGGTCTTTAGATCAGTAAGCTTCAGGTTGCGGTCACGGTCAAAGAACTCATCTGGTAACTGGCGCCCTTCCTTCTTCAGGAGCATGGCGCGGGTGTAATTGTCGAATAGATCGGAGTCATCGACGTCTCGCGCGTTCAGCGTGTTCTCGTTGCCGCACAAAAAATCCTCGATGCCCATTCGTCACCATGTCGTTCGCAATACGGGTGCGATTGTATCACGATAGCCATAGGTTGTCATGCCCAGTGACGGCCTCATGGAGCGAAGGCTATCGAATTGGACCCACTTTAGGGCGCAATCTGGCCAGCAGGGATACGGCCGATCGACCCTCACCCCGGCAGCAGGAAATGCAGCATCGTCCCGCCGCCCTGGGCGGGTTCGATCCACATGCGGCCGCCGTGCAGGCGCACGATTTTGCGGCATAGGGCGAGGCCGGGGGCCGGTTGGCTGTCGTCGGCGCCATGCACGAACACCCCGAACAGCCGGGTCGGGTCGAGGGGATCGACCGCCAGGGCGCGGCTGAGCAGGGTGACACGCCAGCCGGCCGGGTCGCGCCCGGCCTGGATGCCGAAGTCGCGCGGCGCGCCGTGGCGGCCGAGCGATTCGAACAGATGCACGAAAAGCTGCTCGATCAGGCGGCGGTCGCCCCGCACGGTGGGCAGCGGCTGGCGATCGATCTCGACCGGATTTTCGAGCCGCCCCAGGGCCGCGTCGAGCGCCGCGTCGAGGCACACCGGTTGCGAACCGGCGCCGTGCTCGATGGCGAGATAACGCTGCATCTCGGTCAGTTGGCCCTTCATCCGAGCCACGCCGCCTTCGAGATAGCGCACATAGTCCCGCGCCTCGTCATCGTCCTCGCGGGCGAAGCGGCGGGCGAGAAGCTGCGCGTAGGACAGGATGTGGCGCAGCGGCTCTTGCAGATGATGCGCGGCCAGCCGCGCCATCTCGCGCAGTTCCTCGTTGGCGTGTTCGATGTCTTCGGCGCGTGACGCCAGCAGACGGGCGTCGCGCTCGCGGGCCACGATTTGGCGGCGCAGCAGGAAGGTCGCCGCGCCGGCCATCGCCGCCAGCACGGCGCCCAGCCCGAGATGGACCAGCGCCACGCTCCGCCATTGGCCCATCACGTCGTCATAGGACGAGGCGATGCCGATCACCACCCCGTGCTTGGCGATCGCGCGATAACTCGACTGGCGCATCTTGCCATCGGTGGCCACCACCTGGAGATAGCGACCGCGCGGGGCGCGCTTCAGGTTCTCGAACAGGGGGCCGTTGGCGTAGGTCTTGCCCAGCATCTCGGGTACGAAGGGCGCGCGGGCCAGCGCCATGCCGTCGCTCAGGCGGAACAGTCCGACGGCGCCGTTCGGCTTGGCGCGAACCGATTCGTAAAGGTCGACGATGGCGCGGATGTCGAGCACCATCGACACCACCCCGGCGAAGGCGCCGTCCGGGCGCTCGACCCGCAGGCTCATCGGCAGCACCCAGGTGCCGGTTATACGGCTGATGATCGGCGAGCCGAGATTGACCCCCGTTTGGCCATCGCGGGCGGCGATGAAATAGTCTCGGTCGGCCGCGCCGACGCCCGCCGCGGGAAGATCGGGATGGCTGAGCAGCGGCATCCCCTGGGCGTCCAGGTGGCGGATTCCGGCCACGGCCGGAGACCCACCGACCATGGTCTCCAAGAACGGTCGCAAGGCATCGGGATTCGCCGGCGCCCCGTCGCGACCGGAGACCAAGTCGCGCAGCACGGCGAGCGTCTGGGCGGCCAGATCGAAATTGCCGTCGATGTGCTGTTCCAGACTTTCCGCCAGCTTGTCGTTGGTATCCGCCTGGAATCCGAGCATCGCCTCGCGGCTGTCATGCGCCATCCAAGAGAACATGCCCACGATCAACAAGACGACGGCGGCGCCGAAGGCGACCACCAGGTCGCTGGGTCTGATCGGGCGACGCGAGCCGGTGGTCATCAAGACTCCCGAAGCGACGCGGCGCCGCCCGCCGCGGCGCCTCTCGCCCGAAGTGTGCCATCAATCGCCGGGTGCGCCAAGATGCGTGCGCGCTGAACCTTCGGTCATGTAGGTGACCAGTCGCGGACCCGGCATCGAGCCGACGTCCAGCCGCTCGAAGCGGAACCCGGCTTCGGCGATCAACGCGGCGATCGGCCGGTCGAGATGGCACCCGCCCGAGCAGCGGCGCCACAGCGGGGTGAGCCGGCGCTGCCACTCTTGCA
The DNA here is from genome assembly GCA_015232025.1 of Alphaproteobacteria bacterium. Lineage (GTDB taxonomy): Bacteria > Pseudomonadota > Alphaproteobacteria > Rhodospirillales > Magnetospirillaceae > JADFZP01. The sequence goes on along the minus strand of JADGAL010000099.1, from coordinate 621 downwards.
CGCCGGGCTCGGGCGCCAAGCCGTGCTCGACGAACAGCAGCCGGCCGTCGGGCCGCAGCACCCGCCGCGCCTCGACCAGGGCGCGCCCGACATCGGGAATCGAGCACAGCGTCCAGGTCGTCACCACCGTGTCGACCGAGGCGTCGGGCAGCGGCAGGGACTCGGCCGAGGCTTGCAGCAGGGTCACCGGAAACGGCGCCGTCTCGGCCGCCCGCCGCGCCAGGGCGAGCAGCGGCGCCGAGGGCTCGACGCCGATCAACCGCTCGACCGCCGCCGGGTAGAAGCCGAGATTGAGGCCCGAGCCGATCCCCAGTTCCAGCACCACGCCACGCGCCGGCTCCAGCACGCGCCGGCGGAAGGGCGGCAGATGGCGGCTGCGCATCACCCGATGCAGCAGCCGGGGAAACAGCCAGGCGCTCCACAAACCCGTCACCGCGCCGCCATGAATTCGAGGAACACCCCGCAGGCCTGGGCCGGCGCCACCCGCACCGTGCCCTCGGCGTCGCGGTGGTGGGGCACGCCGTGGGCGGCCAGGGCGGCGGCGGCGCGGTCGGTGTCGGCCACCGTGATGGTCATCGCCACCATGGCCGGGGCTTGCGGCTCGGGCTCCAGATCGGCCTC
>JADGAL010000098.1 GCA_015232025.1 Alphaproteobacteria bacterium | reverse complement strand
TACGGCCCGGCCTTCATGGTCGTCCGGCGGGTCCTGGGGCGCTTCGGATCGAGCCGGCGCGCGAGTCGCGCGCTGGCTCTGGCCGCGGTGGCGCTGGTCTCGTCGGCCTTCGGCCTGCCCTATCTGCGCGACCACTGGACCTTCCTTCGCCAGCGGGCGCTGGGGACCGACGTCGCCATCCCGGCGGCCGAGGGCCTGGCCCTCGAAAGCGCGTTCGGATGCGCCGAGTTCTGCTCGCGGCTCTTGCTGACGCGGGCGGTGTCCTATGTCGAATTGGTGCCCTCCAGGCATGATGGCGGCGGCGGGGCGAGGCGTTTCCGCCTCGTCGCCGACCACCAGGGCTGCGCCGCGGCGCGCGCGGCGTTCGAGGAAAACGATCCCTATCCGGGCGACAAGCCGACCCTTCAGCTCGGCGTCGGCGCCTTCGAGGGCGCCCTGGCCTATGACCAATGTCTCTCGGTGGAATCGATCGACCAGCCGACCGCGCCCCTCTTTCTGCGGGGTGGACCCATCCCCGACGAGGACCTGAACGCGCTTTACGCCAGCCAGGCGACGGGCCACCGCGCCGAGTTGTTCGAAGGCGTCGACCCGGCGACCCGCCGCCTTCTGGCGCGGTCCGACAGCCACTTCGTCGACATTCCCATCGTGCCGTTCGTGTTCACCCTTCCGGTCCACCACGCCATGGATGGGCCGCTCGCCACCATCCGCCGGGGCTTCAACGGGCCGAACCTCGAGGCCAAGCTGATCGCGATGGGCAAGGCCGAACCCGCCCGACCGGTCGAGGCCCTGCTCGGCAACCTGTCGGAAGGACCCCGGATGCGCGACTGGGCGGCGCTGCTTTTGGGCCGCCGGCTGAGATCCGCCCCGACGCTCGATCCCGCTTGGGCGGAACCGATCATCAAGGCGGTCAACGCCGAACCGGCGCTGCTGCGCTCGTTATATGACGTGCTTACCGCCTATGGTCCGGCGGCGAGGGACGCGGCGCCCGCCGTGATGGCGACCATGGCCGGGGACGCGGACCCGGCCATGCGCGGCGCCGCCATCCAGGTGGCGCTCGCCGCCGACCTGATCGAGCGAAAGGACGTTTCGATCTTTCTGGCCGGCGCCAACAGTTCCAATCCGTTCGAAAACCGCATGGCGCGCCAGGCGTTGGAACGGCTGGGCGTAGCCGTTCCGCCCTGATCTCAGCGCAGCCGCGCGGTGATCGCCTCGTAGCTTTCGACGTTGTCGAGCGGGCCGATCGCCGCGATGGTCGGGCGGGTGGCGAAGATGCGCCGCGCGACGCGGGCCACGGCGGTCTCGTCGACCGCATCGATGTTGGCGACGATCTCCTCAAGCGGGATCACCCGGCGATAGGCCATCCAGTTGCGGGCCAGTTGCTCGGCGCGCGACGAGGTGCTTTCCAGGCTCATCAGCAGGCCGGCCTTGATCTGGGCGCGGGCGCGCTGCATCTCGGCGGCGTTGACGCTGTCGGCGACCTTGACGATCTCGTCGCAGACCACCGGCACCACCTCGGCGACCTCGTCGGGGCCCGTGCCGGCATAGATCGCGAACAGCCCGCCATCGTCGTAGGACGAGGTGAAGGAATAGATCGAATAGACCAGCCCGCGATTCTCGCGCACCTCTTGGAACAGGCGCGACGACATGCCGCCGCCCAGCAGGGTCGACAGCATCGACGCGGCGTAGAAGTCGGGATCGGCGTAGGACGTGCCGTCGAAGCCGATCAGCAGGTGGACCTGCTCGATGTCGCGCTCCTCGCGGTAGTCGCCGCCGACATAGCGGGCGGTGTCCTTAGGCGTCGGGTCGCGCGCGGCCAGTCCGGCGAAGCCCTCGGCGGCCATGTCGACCAGCCGGTCGTGCTCCAGGCGGCCGGCGGCGGCCAGCACCATGCGGTCGGCGCCGTAATTGCCGTTCATGTAGTCGAACACGGTGGCGCGCGACATGCCGCGCACCAGATCCTCGCTGCCCAGCACCGGCCGGCCCAGCGCCTGGCCGGGATAGGCGGTGGCCTGGAAATGGTCGAAGATGATGTCGTCGGGGGTGTCGATCGCCTGGTTGATCTCTTGCACCACGACGGCCTGCTCGCGCTGCAACTCGGCGGGATCGAGGGTCGAGTTCTGCAAGATGTCGGCGATGATGTCGACCGCCAGCGGCAGGTCGTCGCGCAGCGTCTTGGCGTAATAGGCGGTCTGCTCGCGCGAGGTATAGGCGTTCAGATGGCCGCCCACCGCCTCGATCTCCTCGGCGATGCCGCGCGCCGTGCGCCGCCGCGTGCCCTTGAAGGCCATGTGTTCCAGCAGGTGCGAGACGCCGTTGATCTCGGGCGCCTCGTGGCGCGTGCCGGCGTCGACCCACACGCCCATCGAGACCGTCTCGACCGACTCCATCTTGTCGGTCATCACCAAAAGGCCGCTGGGCAGCCGCGTGACCTCGATCATCCGGCCACCTTGGCGCGGACGTAATCCGCCAGGACCGCCGCGTCGTTGGGCAGCGCGTCGCAGCGTTCGGGTCGCTCGAACAAATCGGCGAGATGGCGCGGCAGGCCGGGGCGAACGCCGGTCGCCGCCTCGACGGCGGCCGGGAACTTGGCGGGATGGGCGGTGGCCAGGGCGACCATCGGCGCCATGGGATCGCGGTTCATGGCGCGGCCGGCGGCCACCCCGATGGCGCTGTGGGGATCAAGCAGTTCGCCGGTCTCCTCGTGAAGGGTGCGGATGATCAGGCGGGTGGCCTCGTCGTCGACCCGGAAGCCGTCGAACAGCTCGCGCGAGCGGCGCCACGCCCCCTCGGGCAGGCGCATGGCGCCGGTGCCCCGGAACTCGGCCATCAGGGCCTCGACCTTGGCGCCGTCGCGCCCGACCAGGTCGAACAGCAGGCGCTCGAAATTGGACGACACCTGGATGTCCATGCTGGGGCTGAGCGTCGGCACCACGCCGCCCATGGTCATGGCGCCCGATTCGAAGAAGCGGGTCAGGATGTCGTTGCTGTTCGAGCCGACCACGAACCGCTCGATCGGCAGCCCCATGGCGCGCGCCGCGTAGCCCGCGTAGACATTGCCGAAATTGCCGGTCGGCACCGCGAACGAGAGCTTGCGGTCGGGCGCCCCCAGGGCGGTGGCGGCGGCGAAGTAATAGACGATCTGGGCCATGATGCGCGCCCAGTTGATCGAATTGACCGCCGACAGCCGCATCTCGTCGCGGAACGCCAGATCGGCGAACAGCGCCTTCACCAGATCCTGGCAGTCGTCGAAGGTGCCCTCGATGGCGACGTTGTGGACGTTGGGCGACAACACCGTGGTCATCTGGCGGCGTTGCACGTCCGAGACGCGGCCCTTGGGATGCAGGATCACGATGTCGATCGAGGCGCGGTCGCGGCACGCCTCGATGGCCGCCGAGCCGGTGTCGCCCGAGGTGGCGCCGACGATCGTCACCCGCTCGCCGCGCTGGCACAGAACGTGGTCGAACAAGCGGCCGAGCAGTTGCAGGGCATGGTCCTTGAAGGCCAGGGTGGGGCCGTGGAACAGCTCCATCAGCCAATCGCCGCGGCCCAGTTGGCGCAAGGGCGCCACCGCCTCGTGGCCGAAGGCGCCGCAGGTCTCGGAGACCAGTTCCGCGAACTCGTCTTCGGGGATGGTGCCGCCCAGGAAGGGCAGCATCACCTTGACGGCCAAGTCCTCGTAGGACAGCCCGGCCATGGCGCGGATCGCGTCGGGCTCGAAATGGGGCCACGTCTCCGGCACGTACAGGCCGCCGTCGCGGGCGAGCCCGGTCAGCAGAACGTCGTCGAAGGCCAAAACGGGCGCGTGCCCGCGGGTGCTGACATAACGCAAGGATGGAGACTCCGAGTGGCCTTGGACTTCGGCGCCAAGATTATACGCCCCGGACGGGCAAGGGAAGTCGCTCAGCCCAGATAGCGCCGCTTCAGATGCGCCTCGAAGACCGCCGCGTCAAGCGGGCGGCCCGTCGCCTGGGTCAGCAAATCCTGGGCGGACAGCGACGAAGCCTTTTCGTGGACGTTGGTTCGCAGCCAGCCCAGCAGCCCGCCGAACGCGCCGCGCGCCACCTGCTCGCCCAAATCGGGCAGGGCGCGGCCGGCCGCCTCGAAAAGCTGGGCCGCCGTCATGGCGCCCAGGGTGTAGGTCGGGAAATAGCCCCAGGCGCCGTCGAACCAGTGGATGTCTTGCAGGCAGCCGCGGCGGTCGTCGGGCGGCACGATGCCCAGCAGGGTCCGCATGCCCTCGTTCCAGGCGGCGGGCAGGTCGGCGATTCGCATGCGGTCCTCGATCAGCGCCTTTTCCAGGCGATAGCGCAGGATCACATGGGCGGGATAGGTCACCTCGTCGGCGTCGACCCGGATGAAGCCGGGGGCGACGCGCACCGAGTCGCGCCACAGGGCGTGGGCGTCCCATGGTCCGTTGCCGAACGCCTCGGCGATCAGCGGGGTGGCGAAGGTCAAGAAGTCCAGCGAGCGGCTGGCCTGCATCTCGACCAGCAGGCTTTGCGACTCGTGCAGGCTCATGCCGCGCGCCCGGCCGACCGGCTGGCGGCGCCACGCCTTGGGCAGGCCCTGTTCGTACAAGGCGTGGCCGGTTTCGTGCAGCACGCCCATCAGCCCGGTGCTGAAATCGGCCTCGTCCCAGCGCGTCGTCATGCGCACGTCGTCGGGCGTGCCGCCGCAGAACGGATGGGTGCTCTCGTCCAGGCGCCCGTGGCGGAAATCGAAGCCCACCACGCCCATCAGGCGCAGGGCCAGGGCGCGCTGGCGTTCCGCCGGGAACGGGCCGGCGGGCAGGGCGGGCGCCGGCCCCTGGGCCTCCATCACGCGGCCCAGGAAGTCGGGCAGGAAGACCTCCAGCCGCGCGAACAACACGTCGATCTCGGCCGAGCGCCCGCCCGGCTCGTATTCGTCGAGCAGCGCGTCGTAGGGCGACACGCCCAGCGCCGCCGACTTGGCCGAAGCGACCTGGCGCACCAGGCCCAGCACGGTCTCCAGCTTGGGCGCCACCAGGGCGAAATCCGAGTCGCGGCGGGCCGTCCGCCACACCGTCTCGCAGGCCGAGATGGCGCGCGACAGCGCCTCAACCAGATCGGCGGGAACGGCGCGGGCATGCGCCCATTCGCGGCGCATCTCGCGCAGATTGGCGCGTCGCCAGTCGTCGAGCGGCGCCTGCCCCGCCTCGTCGAGCAGGTCGCCCAGTTCGGGCCGCGTCAGCATCTCGTGATGGGTCGATTTCAGAACGGCGAGTTGCTCGGCCCGCGCTTCCGAGCCGCCCTCGGGCATCTTGGCCGACATGTCCCAGTGGAGAATGGCCAGCGCCTCGTCGATCGTGCCGAGCCGCGCGAAGGTCCGTTCGAGTTGGCGATAGGCGTCGCTCATCTGGATCGTCCTATTTCGTGAGAGGTGCTTCCTGAGAAGCGCCCGAGATGTTAGCAGTTGCAAATCAACGGCGACTACCCGCCGAAACGGTTCGAGCGCACAGAGGGAGCCCGCCCACCATGACCACCAAGCCCACGGTCGCCGTCGTCCTGTCCGGCTGCGGCGTGTTCGACGGAACGGAAATCCACGAGGCGGTTCTCACCCTGCTCGCCCTCGACCGGCAGGGCGCGGCATACCAGTGTTTCGCCCCCGACGTCCAGCAACACCACGTCGTGGATCATTTGAGCGGCAACGAAACCGGCGAGACGCGCAACGTGCTGGTCGAATCGGCGCGAATCGCGCGCGGCAAGATCCGCGACCTGGCCGGCTTCGACGCCCAGCGATACGACGCCCTGATCTTCCCCGGCGGCTTCGGCGCCGCCAAGAACCGGTCCAGCGTCGCCGCCGACGGCCCCGACGCCACCATCCAGCCCGACGTCGAAGCGGCGATCCGCGCCATGCGCGCGGCGGGCAAGCCGATCGGCGCCCTGTGCATCTCGCCGGTGCTGCTGGCCCGCGTGCTGGGCGACGTCGAGGTGACGATCGGCGACGACGCCGGCACCGCCTCGGCGATCGAGCAGATGGGCGGAACCCATCGCCCCGCCACCCATGGCGAGGTCGTGGTGGACACCGCCAACAAGGTCGCCACCACGCCTTGCTACATGCTCGACGCGACGGTCGGCCAGATCGCCGACGGCGCCCACAACGTGGTCGCGGCGGTGCTGGGGATGATCGGGCGGTAGCTCAAGACTCGGCGTGCGGCTTGGCCGTCCAGACGCGGCTGGCCTGGGGGCCGCTCTCGCCCACCGTCTCGACATAGTGGACCGGCGTGCCGGGGGTCAAATCCTCGAGCGCCGCGTCCATCACCGCGTTGCGGTGGAACCAGAGCTGGCTGCCCAGCGCGTTGCTCAGGAAGCCGTGGTCGGATTGCGGGAAGATGTCCAGGATGCGGCCTTCCAACGACTCCTCGGCCATCACCGGCTCGCGCAGGCGCTTCTTGTAGTCGAGAAGCTGGCGCTCGGCCGCGTCGAAGGCGTCGCGCAGGGCCTTGTAGACGTCGGGATGGGCATATTTCTCGCGCGCCTTGTGCGGCTCGCGATTGACCATCAATTCGCCGCCCGGCACGCCCATGTTGATCGTGATCGTGTAAAGATTGCCCTTGCGGTGCTGCTTGTGCGGCGCCTCGACGGCGACCCGGCAACTGGTCAGGCGGTCGTAAAGGCGGTCGAGCTTGACCACCCGTTCGCGGATCGCGGTTTCCAGGGCGTCCGATGTCTCCAGATTGTGGAAGCGGATCTCCAGCGGCACGTCCATCGGGCACTCCTCGTTCAGGCGTCTGGGCTCGAATTGTGGCTTCCGCGGCGGATTTGAAGAGCGGAAATACGGCCTTCACCCGATTTACCCGTTCGTGCCGCGCGCCGATCATGGCGGCGGGCGCGCGCCGGCCGGGGTGGGGCGAGGCGCGCCGGGAGGGGGGCCGGCGACCATGTCGCGGCCCCTTTCCGCTTTTCGGACCTCGACGCATGGCTTACCCTCTCGGCCGATTGGGGGGGACGCGGGATGCTGCAAAGTCTGGCGGGGGTGGCGGGTCTGACCGTGATCGCCTGGTTGTTCGGCCGCGAGGCGCCGAACCGCGCCTGGCGGGTGGCGGCGGTCGGTCTGGCGATGCAATTCGGGCTGGCGCTGCTGCTGCTCAAGGTGCCGCTGTCGCAGGGGCTGTTCCTGGCGCTCAACGCCATGGTGGTGGCGATGCAGGACGCCACGCGGGCCGGCACCTCGTTCGTGTTCGGCTATCTGGGCGGCGGGCCGCTGCCCTTCTCCGAGACCGTGCCGGGCGGCGGCTTCGTCCTGGCGTTCCAGGCGTTGCCCATGGTGCTGGCGATGAGCGCGCTGTCGGCGCTGCTTTATCACTGGCGGGTGATGCCGATCGTGGTCAACGCCCTGTCGCGGGTGCTCGAGAAAAGCTTCGGCATCGGCGGCGCGGTGGGGGTAAGCGCCGCCGCCAACGCCTTCGTCGGCATGGTCGAGGCGCCCTTGCTGGTGCGGCCCTATCTGGCGCGCATGTCGCGCGGCGAATTGTTCGTGGTGATGACGGTCGGCATGGCGACCATCGCCGGCACCGTGATGGTGCTGTATGCGACCTTTCTGACCGGAATCGTGCCGAACGCCATCGGCCATCTGCTGACCGCCTCGCTGATCAGCGTGCCGGCCGCCCTGATGGTGGCCAAGCTGATGATCCCCGACGACACCCGCACCAAAGGCGCGCCGGGCGATTCGCGCCTTTATCACGGCGCCATGGACGCGGTGACGCGCGGCACCCAGGACGGGCTGTCCCTGTGGCTGGGCATCCTGGCGATGATGATCGTGCTGATCGCCCTGGTTCATCTGGCCAACGCGGCGCTTGGCCTGCTGCCGGCGCTGGACGGCGCGCCGCTTAGTCTCCAGCGCATGCTGTCTTGGGTGATGATGCCGCTGGTCTGGCTGACCGGGCTGCCCTGGGCCGAGGCCGAGGCGGGCGCCAAGCTGATGGCCACCAAGACGGTGCTCAACGAGTTGATCGCCTATCTCGACCTGTCGCGGCTGCCGCCCGAGGCGCTGTCCGATCGCTCGCGCCTGATCATGACCTACTCGCTGTGCGGCTTCGCCAATTTCGGCAGCTTGGGGATTCTGCTGGCCGGGATGACCGCGATGGCGCCCGAGCGGCGCGAGGACATCTTGGGGCTGGGCATGCCCAGCCTGGTTTCGGGCACGCTGACCACGCTGTTGACCGGCGCGGTGATCGGAGTCCTGCTATGACGGAACGCCGTCCTTGGTGTAATGTTCGTCCGCCATCCCCAGCGAGTTGCGCCCCATGAACAGACGATACATCCTGAACATCTCGTGCCCCGACGCGGTCGGCATCGTCGCCGCCGTCTCGGGATTCCTGGCCGGCGAAGGCTGGTTCATCGTCGAATCCAGCCATTTCGGCGATCCGACCACCGGGCGCTTCTTCATGCGCACGGTGTTCGAGGACGCCGCCATGCCCGAGATCGACGAGGTCAAAAGCCGCTTCGCCCCGGTCGCCCAGCGCTTCGGCATGGACTGGGACATCTATGATTCGGGCCGCAGGGCGCGCCTCTTGGTGCTGGTCTCGAAGGCGTCGCACTGCCTGAACGATCTGCTGTACCGCTATCGCAGCGGCACGCTTCAGGTCGACATCCCGGCGGTGGTCTCGAACCACAACGACCTTGAGCGGATGACCGAGTGGCACGGCATCCCCTTCCATTGCCTGCCGGTCTCCAACGCCAACCGCGAGGCCCAGGAGGCGCGCATCCTGGAGATGGTCGAGCGCCTGAACGTCGATCTGGTGGTGCTGGCGCGTTACATGCAGATCCTCACGCCGACCATGTGCGAGGCGCTGGCCGGGCGCTGCATCAACATCCACCACTCGTTCCTGCCGTCGTTCAAGGGCGCGCGGCCCTACCATCAAGCGCATGCGCGCGGCGTCAAACTGATCGGCGCCACCGCCCATTACGTGACCACCACCCTGGACGAAGGCCCGATCATCGAGCAGGAGGTCGAACGCGTCGACCACACCCACGCCCCCGACGATCTGGTCGCCATCGGCCGCGACATCGAAGCCGTCGTCCTGGCCCGCGCCGTCCGCTACCACGTCGAACGGCGCGTGCTGCTGAACGGCGTCAAGACCGTGGTGTTCCGGTAGGGGCGCGAATCGCGCTTTGGTTTTGTTCGCCCCTCGCCGGGCGGGCGCCGTTCCGGCGCCCTTGGCCGCCGCCGCAATGGCGGCTGGTTTGGGTGGGCGAGGGGCGAACTATTGATAACCGATCTGGACGAGCACCCGGCACAGGCCCTCGAAATTGTCGAGCAGCCGGCGCACCTGGCAGGCGGTGACCTCGCCGCTGCGGTGGTCGATCCGCCAGGCGACGTCGCCGTCGACCTGCAAGCCGTAATCACCGATCACCAAGCTTTGGGCGCGCGGCGCGGCGCCAAAGGCCAGGGCCGCGCCGGCGGCCAAGCCGAACAGGGCGGCGAGCGGGGTCGAGATGCGCATGGCGGTCTCCTCGGGGCATGATGCCCATTGGCGAAACGCCTGCCGCTTGCGCCGGTTCCGGGGTGGTTTATGCTGCGCCGCCATGACCATTCATTTCATCGGCGCCGGACCGGGCGCCCCGGACCTCATCACCGTGCGCGGCCTGAACTTGATTCGCCGCTGCCCGGTCGTTCTTTACGCCGGCTCTTTGGTGCCGGAAGCGATCGTCGCCGAGGCGCCGCCCGGCGCCCGCGTGCTCGACACCGCGCCGATGACGCTCGACGAGATCATCGCCGAAATGCGCGCCGCGCACGGGGCCGGCCATGACGTGGCGCGGGTCCATTCCGGCGATCCCTCGCTGTATGGCGCGATCGGCGAGCAGATGCGCCGCCTCGACGCCTTGGGCATCCCCTACGAGGTGACCCCCGGCGTGCCCGCCTTCGCGGCGGCGGCGGCGGCGCTGAAAACCGAACTGACCCTGCCCGACATCGCCCAGACGGTGATCCTGACGCGCACGGCGGTGCGCTCGTCGGCGATGCCGGACGGTGAGGACCTGGAAACCCTGGGCCGCAGCGGCGCCACCCTGGCCATCCACCTGTCGGTCAACAATCTGGCCCATGTGGTGAAGACCCTGACCCCGCTTTACGGCGCCGACTGCCCGGTGGTGGTGGCGGTGCGGGTCAGCTGGCCGGATCAACAAATCATCCGCGGCACCCTGGCCGACATCCGCGACCAGGTGAAAACGGCCGAGGTGACCCGCACCGCCCTGATCCTGGTCGGCCGCGCCCTGGCCGCCGAGGGCTTCACCGACAGCCGCCTCTACGCGCCCGATCACGATCACCTGCTGCGGGCCAGGAAGGACGGCTGAACCGGCGAGCCAATGAACCGACGGTATAGAAAAAAGGCCAAGAGACCGGACCTGTACGGGCGAATCGCCAATCCCTTGGTGTCCTTGGTGTTTCCCATCCACTTTCCACGTGACCAGTATCACTGGCGGAGCCGCGGCCATG
>JADGAL010000097.1 GCA_015232025.1 Alphaproteobacteria bacterium | reverse complement strand
GACCAGGGCAAGGGGCGACTATGGCCCAAGGACAGATCGCCCGCGCAAAAGCCCTTAGCGCGCGAAGCGGGCGCCCCATATCGGGAGGGCATGAGAAACGGGCCGATCGCGATGGGGGTCTTCATCTTGGCGCTGGGAGTGCAAGCCGCCGAGGCGCGGCCATTGCGCTATCAGGCGTGGTGGGGAGGATTCCACGCCGCCGACCTGGTGCTGGACCTGGGCGAGCCGGACAGCAGCCTGTCGATCGTCACGCGGGGCCTGCTCGGCCGCCTGATGCCGTCGCGCATCGAGGCCCTGGCCGAACGCGGGGCCGAGGCGCTGTCCTGGCGCTATCGCTCGAATGGCGGCGGCGAGGAACGCCGGGTCGGCGTGGTCTATCCCGCCGGCCGCGCCGCCAAGGTCGTCGAAGACCATCCCGGCCCACCCGCCAAGGCCCTGCCGATCGCCATGCGCAGCGGCGTGGTCGACCCCCTGAACGCGCTGAACCTGATGCGCCGCGACGTGGCGGGCGGGCGGCAACGCTTCGTGCTGCCCGTTTATGACGGCCGCCGCCGCCTCGACATCCAGGCGAGGGTGCTGGGCGAAGGCAGCCGCGACAAGCGCCCCACCATCGAGCTACGCCTCGAAGCCGACACCCACGCCGGCTTCAACCGCCGCCAACGCGCCCTGTGGGACGGCGGCGCGGCGCGGGTCAGCCTGGACGCCGCGACGCTGCTGCCCTTGCGCATCGAGGTGGCCGCGTTCGTCCTGACCCTGACCACCCGCCTGGAGTGATCCCATGCAAGACGAGAATTTCTGCCAGCCCGGCCGCCAGGACATCCGCAAGATCGACTGCGACGCCGACCACCACACCGCGCTGGCCGAGATCGAGCGCCTGCGCGAAGCCGACTCGACCTCGCCCGAGGGCCTGTACCGCGACTCGCTGCTGATGCTGGTCGCCCAGTACGAGGCCAAGGGCAAGCCGGGGCCGTGAGGGGGCAGGACAGCAGTTACGATGCTGCCGAGTCAGGTACAACGCCTCCCCGACACCCTAACTGGCGAGGTCTGGCTGATTAGGCCAAACCTCGCTCGTCACCGGCGCCATGGGGTCACGCGTCGTCTTCAGTCCTCAAGCTCGATGCCGCACTCGCGCAGCATTTCGGTCCACCGATCGAATGCCAGTACCTCGCTCTGTATCATCTCAACGATGCTGGCGCGATCACGCTTGAGGGCCTTGGCCTTGGCGGCCCGGTCGGTGTCGTGCAGGTACAGCCGCAGGAACTCATCGAGGCCTTCGCCCGGCAGCTTGGTAACGCCATTAACCACCAACACACAGAGCGGCGGCACCACGATGCCGAGCCGCTCGCCGACAGCGATCAGGGCTCGGCCAGCCCGGCCCAGGGGATGGCCGTACTTGGGCATGGTGCCGGTCGGCTCGCGGTCCGGGTGGCGGCGAGCCAATTCCTCGTCCAGTTCCTTGTAAGTCATCGGCTCCCGCGCCTCGACCAGCACGGGCAGCAATTGGCGCGCGGTCACGCAGGCCCAGGTATCGCCCTGGATCACCTCCGGCATTTCTTGTTCACGGTCCTCGGCGCGCAGGCGGAGCCCAGGGTCGCGCTCGATGTCGGCCAGCAGTCCGTCCACGACGTACCTGACCCAACGCGGCGCGGGGTCCTGGTCGAGGGCGGCAGTCAGCGGGCGGCGCGGGATTTCCGTCAGGTCGGCGACCTTGCGGACGGAGAGACCTTGCTTGGTCAGGCGTTCCATCGGATGGTTCATTTGGTATACCTTACGTTATCTAGCGGATTGCGTACCAAACGAACTCTAAGCCGACAGCTAGCGTCGTGCAACAACTATCTAGCAAGCCACGATCGCGCCATACTAAGCGACCCGACGCCCCCTGTCGGATCGCCCCGTTCCAGCCCTATCACCTTCGATTCGTGCGACACGCATGCCGGCCGATCGAACGCCTGCGCGAGGCCGATAAGGCCCTCAACGAAGGAGCCGACGTTGCAGCAGGCTCTGCATGTCGCGGCGGCCGTCGAGAACGCAGTAGACGATCACCTGCCGGCCCATGATCCGGTAGACGACGCGGTACGGCTTGTAATGAGCCTCCCGGAATTCGGTCATGCCGAGGGATTCCAGTTCCTTTGGCACGTTGCCACGCTCGGGAAATTCGGAAAGTCCGAGACAGGTTTCCTCAAGGGCCGCGACCAAGCGCTCCGCCTTCTCCACCGCGTCATTGCGGGCGACGTAGAGGGCGATGTCTTCGATGTCCCGCTCGGCGTCCCAGGACAGCAGGACCTCGAAGGTCACGGATGCGCCTTCTTTACCCGGTCACGGATACCGGCGAAGGCCGCGGCCGCCGGCCGGACCTTGCCCTCGTCGACCGCCTTGCCGGTCAGGGCCAGCACCTTGAGCAGGGCCAGGGTCTCGTGGGTCTGCTCATACGCGCCGATGTCCTGGAGCACCGCCTTGGCTTCGCCGTGCAGCGTGATGATGACCGGCTCCTGATTATCGGCCAGTCCACGAATGACCTCCGGGGCATGGGCCTTCAGGTAGCTGATCGGCTTGACCTGCTCGGAGAGTTTCATTGTCGGCTCTTCCCGTGTTGTTTCGACCAGAATATAGTCCGAATTTAGTCCACGGGAAAGCCTCCCATGCTGGCCGGCTCTAAAGCCCCGCCGCCCGCAACGCCTCGGCCTGCCTGACCTCCAGCGCGTCGGAGTCGAAGCCCTCGATCAGGTCGTGGAACAGGCGGTGCCAATTGATCTCGGCCTTGAGGCGCAGGAACACCGAGCCCAGGCCGATCGCGGCGCGGTCGACCAGGACGAATTCGCGGGGCGGGCGCACGCCGCCCAGGCGGCGGAGTTCGGCGTGGACCTTTTCGGCCACCTCGCGGCCGTAGACGCCCGAGGGCTGGTCCTGGATCAGGCGGGTGCGGTTCTCCAGCAGGGGGGCGTAGATGAAGGCCGCCCACAGGTTCAGGGTGTCGATCACCGGGTTGGTCAGGTTGTGGAAGCCCCAGGTCTCGTAGGCGTGGACGGCCAGCGCCCGGTCGTTGCGCTCCAAGGCGCGGTACAGGTCGATCACGCCCTTGACGAATTTTGGCCGGAAGACGCGCACCGAGCCGAAATCCAGCAGATTGACGCTGCGGTCGGGGCGCACCGTGTAATTGCCCAGATGCGGGTCGCCGTGGATCACGCCGTAGTAATAAAACGGCACATACCAAGCGCGGAACATGTTGTGCGCCACTTGGTTGCGCGCTTCGAGAGGCGCGTCGAGGACGTTGATCATGCGTTCGCCGTCCAGCCAGGTCATGGTCAGCAGGCGGCTGGTGGTCAGTTCGGGCAGCACTTCGGGAACGTGGACGCCCGGCTCGTCGCGCAGCATGTGGCGGTACAGCGCCATGTGCCGCCCCTCGCGCAGATAGTCCAGTTCCTCGCGCAGGCGCTCGGCGATCTCGGCGTGAATGTCGGTGGTGTCGATCGAGCGGTCGTAGCCGCGATAGATCTGGAAGATCAGGCGAAGTTGCTGCAAGTCCGCCTCGACCACCGAGGCCATGTCGGGATATTGCAGCTTGCAGGCCAACAGGCGCCCGTCCGGGGCCACCGCCCGATGCACCTGGCCCAGCGAGGCCGCCGCCGCCGCCTCGTGCTCGAAGCGCTGGAAGCGCGCCTGCCACTCCGGCCCCAGTTCGGCGGCCATGCGGCGCTTGACGAACGGCCAGCCCATGCGCGGCGCGTCGGCCTGCAACTGGGCCAACTCCATCGCGTATTCCGCCGGCAGCGCGTCGGGGATGGTCGACAGGATTTGCGCCACCTTCATCAGCGGCCCTTTCAGGCCGCCCAGCGCGGCGGTGAGATCGGCGGCCATCCGCCGATCGTCGCCCTTGCGCCCCATCACCCGGTCGCCCGCGATGCGCGCCGCCAGCCCGCCCATCGCCGCCGACACCTGGGCGTAACGCCGCACGCGGCCGCCCAGGCGGTTCGCCTCGTCAGGCATTCATGCCACCCGCTCCAGTTGGTCGATGTAGCCCACCACGATGTCCAGGCCGCGCCGCCAGAAGGCGGGGTCCCCGGCGTCCAGACCGAACGGCGCCAGCAATTCCTTGTGGCGCAGGGTGCCGCCGGCCCGCAGCATGTCGAGATATTTGCCCTCGAAGCCCGGCGCGCCGTTGCGGTAAACGTCGTAAAGCGAATTCACTAGGCAGTCGCCGAAGGCGTAGGCGTAGACATAGAACGGCGTATGCACGAAATGCGGGATATAGGCCCAGTAATGGCGGTATTCCTCGTCGAAGCGGAACACCGGCCCCAGGCTCTCGCGCTGGACCTCCATCCACAACTCGCCCAGCCGCTCGGCCGGCAGTTCGCCGGTGCGGCGCTCGTCGTGGACGCGGCGCTCGAACTCGTAGAAGGCGATCTGGCGCACCACCGTGTTCAGCATGTCCTCGACCTTGCCGGCCAGCAGCACGCGGCGGCGGCCCGGATCGGTCTCGGCGTCCAGCATGGCGTTGAAGGTCAGCATCTCGCCGAACACCGAGGCCGTCTCGGCCAGGGTCAGCGGCGTGTCGGCCATCAACTGCCCCCGCCCGGCCGCCAGAAGTTGATGCACCCCATGCCCCAACTCATGGGCCAGCGTCATCACGTCGCGGCTTTTGCCCATGAAATTGACCAGCAGATAGGGATGCGCCGAGGGCACCGTCGGATGGGCGAAGGCGCCCGGCGACTTGCCCGGCCGCACCGGCGCGTCGATCCACGACTTGTCGAAGAAGCGCTTGCCCAGATCGGCCAGTTCGGGCGAGAAGCGGCCATAGGCGCCCAGCACCAGATCGCGCGCCTCGTCCCAGCGGTAATGGCGGTCGGTGTCCTCGGGCAGCGGCGCGTTGCGATCCCAGTAATCCAGCTTGTCGACCCCGAACCAGCGCGCCTTCATGCCGTAATAGCGATGGGCGAGCTGGCCATAGGCGCCCCGCACCGCCGAGACCAGCGCGTCGACCACCTCGTCCTCGACCTGGTTTGACAGGTTGCGATAGCTGGTCGGGCGCGGGTAGTTGCGCCACTTGTCCTCGATCTCCTTGTCCTTGACCAAGGTGTTGGTGATCAGCGCGAACAGCCGGGCGTTGGCGCCCAGCACGGCGCCGAACGCCTTGGCCGCCTTCTTGCGGGTGGCGCCGTCGGTGTCGGACAACAGATGCAGCACCTCGGCCGAGGTCAGGTCCTTGCCGTCGAGCGGGAAGCGCAGGCCGGCCATCGTCTCGTCGAACAGGCGGTTCCAGGCCGAGCGGCCGGCGACCTCCTTCTCGTGCAGCAGGCGCTCGATCTCGTCGGGAAGCTGGTGGTCGCGAAACTGGCGCAGATCGCGCAGCCAGGGGGCGTAGCGCGCGGTGGCCGGGTGTTTCAACTTCTCGGCCAGCGCCGCGTCGTCCAGGCGGTTGAGTTCCAAGGTGAAGAACAAGGTGTTGACGCCGATGTCGGTCACCCGCTCCTGCATGCCCTGATAGAAGCGGCCGCAGGCCGGGTCCGAGACATTCGAGGAATAGACCAGTTGGGCGTAGCTCATCACCCGATTGAAGGTCTCGGACAGGCGTTCGTAGGCGGCGATCGCCTCGCCCAACTCGGCGCCCGAGGCATCGGCCAGACGGCCCGCCCAGCGCTGGTGGAAGGCCCGGGCGTCGGCCTCGCCGCGATCGAGGTCCGAAGCCAGCTTCGGATCGTCGGTGCCGGCGTAGAGGTCGCCCAAATCCCACTCCGGCAGAGCCCCGAAATCGGGATCGACTTTACTCATCGCGTTTCTCCTTTGCGCCAGTCAAACCATATGGGTATCAAGAGGCGAACCGCCAAGCGCGAGGGCGGCACCGCCGGGGAGGGGTGAACATGGTCACCGATTTCAAGACCTGCGCCAGCCTGACCGCGATGTTCTTCGAGCAGGCCGCCGAACGCGGCGACCGGCCGTTTCTGTGGGTCAAGCGGGACGGCCGCTATGTGTCGCAGAGCTGGACCGAGGTGGCAAGCCTGGTCGGACGGCTGGCGCGAGGGTTGCGCTCGGTCGGCCTGACGGCCGGAGACCGCGTCATGCTGGTCGCCGAGAACCGCCCCGAATGGCTGATCGCCGATCTGGGGATCATGGCGGCCGGCGGCATCACGGTGCCCGCCTACACCACCAACACGGTGGCCGACCATCAGCACATCATGGGCGATTCCGGGGCGCGCGCGGTGATCGTCTCGACCCGCCAACTGGCCGAGCGGGTGATCCCGGCGGCGGCCCGCCTGCCCCATCCGCCGCTGGTCGTCTCGATCGAGCCGCCCGACCTGCGTCAGAACAACGGCGTCGTCCTGCTGTCCTGGGACGAGTTGATGGCCCAGGGCGCCGACCACGCCGCGCCGATCGCCGAGCCTTCGCGCGACGACACCGCCTGCATCATCTACACCTCGGGGACCGGCGGGGCGCCCAAGGGGGTCATGCTGGCCCATGGCGCCATCCTGCACAATTGCCTAGGCGCCCACGCGGTGCTGGCCGAGATGGGGCTGTCCGAGGAATCGTTCCTATCCTTCCTGCCGCTGTCGCACGCCTACGAGCATACCACCGGGCAATTCTTCCCGATCTCGATCGGCGCCGAGATCTACTATGCCGAGGGCATCGACGCGCTGGGCAACAATCTGGTCGAGGCGCGCCCGACCATCATGACCGCCGTGCCCCGGCTTTACGAGGTGCTGCGCGCCCGCATCCTGCGCGGCGTCGAGCGGGCCGGCGGACGCAAGCGGGCCTTGTTCATGAAGGCGCTGGACATCGGTCGGCGCCGCCATGACGACCCGGCGTCCTTGAGTCTGGGCGACCGGCTGTGGGACGTCGTTCTCGAACGGCTGGTGCGCGACAAGGTGCGCCAGCGCTTCGGCGGGCGGCTCAAGGCGCTGGTGTCGGGCGGCGCGCCGCTCAACCCCGATGTCGGCTTGTTCTTCACCGCCTTGGGGGTCCGCATTCTGCAAGGCTACGGCCAGACCGAGGCCGCCCCGGTGATCAGCTGCAACCCGCCCGGCAAGGTCAAGATGCACACGGTCGGCCCGCCGCTGAAAGGCGTCGAGGTCAAGCTGGCCGCCGATGGCGAGATCCTGGTGCGCGGCGAGTTGGTGATGCAGGGCTATTGGAACGATCCCGAGGCGACCTGCGCGGCGATCGGCGACGGCCGCTGGCTGCACACCGGCGATGTCGGCGAGATCGATTCGGATGGTTACATCCGCATCACCGACCGCAAGAAGGACATCATCGTCAATTCCGGCGGCGACAACGTGGCGCCGCAGCGGGTCGAGGGCTTCCTGACCCTGGCGCCCGAGATCGGCCAGGCGATGGTCTATGGCGACCGCCGCCCGCATCTGGTGGCGATCATCGTGCCAAGCACCGACTTCGCCGAGGCCTGGGCCAAGGAGCACGGCGCCGCCGCCGACCTGGCCGCGCTGGTCGAGAACCCCGCCTTCCGCAAGGCGATCGGCGCGGCGGTCGACCGCGTCAACCGCGACCTGTCGCCGGTCGAAAAGGTCCGCCGCTTCGCGCTGACCGCCGAGCCGTTCTCGGTGGCCAACGAGATGATGACGCCGACCATGAAAATCCGCCGCCACAAGATCCGCGAGGTCTACGGCGCCAAACTGGACGCGCTGTACGGGGAGTGACCGCGGTCCCCGGCGATGCTAGCATCGCTTCCGCCTTGTACGCCCCAGCTGGGGCCAAGAAAGTCTCGTGATGGCGAAGCAAACCGACAATGACACAAGCGAATCCCTCGAGCGCCGCCCCGAGGCGCGGGCGTTCAAGGTGGAGGATTTGCTGGCGGAGTTGCGGCGGGGGCGGATGCGCATTCCCTCGTTCCAACGCGGCATACGTTGGCGGCGACGCGATGCCGCCAGACTGCTGGACAGCCTCTGGCGCGGCTATCCGATCGGCACCCTGCTCTTTTGGGAAACCAGCGCCGAGGCGGGGGATGTCGCCTTCGGGACCGTTCATGTCAGTGGCGGGGCGCGCGGCGACGCCCTGTGGGTGGTGGACGGGCAGCAGCGGCTGATGTCCTTGGCTCGGGTGCTGCTGGCCCCGGCGCCGGATAAGGATGATTTCGCGCTTTATTTCGATCTGGACGAGATGGAGTTCGTCCCCCCCCCGACCGATCGCGCCACGGACCCCTCGCGCCACCTGCCCATGACCGAGGTGTTGGAGTCGGAACGGCTGATGCGATGGGCCTCGACGCATGCGACCAATCGGCCGGAGCGGCGGGAGCGGGCCTTCACCCTGGGCAAGCGCATCCGCGAATACGATATACCAGCCTATCTGGTGCGCACCGAGCGGGAGGAGACCCTGCGGGAAATCTTCGGGCGCATCAACTCAACCGGCCAAAGGCTGAAAGACTCCGAAGTGTTCGACGCCCTGCACGGCGCTCGCGGTCAAAGCCGCCCCGCCTCGCTGGGCCAAATTGTTTCGGAGTTGGCGTCCACGGGATTTGGGCGGGTCGAAGAAAAATTGCTGTATCGGCTGTCGCTGGTGTTGCGGGGCAGGGATGACGTCGGGCGCAAGGATGAGGGATTCCGCCTGGACGGCGCGGCGGCGGAACGCGCCTACCGGGATACGGCGGACGCCGCCCGGCGGGTCATCCAATTTCTGATGGCCGATGCGGGCATCCCGCGCTACGACGTGCTCCCCTACAAGCAGCCATTCGTATTGTTGGGCAAGTTCTTCCATCTCTATCCCGACCCCAGGCCCCGCTCCCGCGAGTTGCTGGAGCGCTGGGTGTGGCGCGGCGCCCTGACCGCCACCCATCGCGGCGACACCGTCTCGACCCGAGCCAATCTCGATCGCATCAAGGGGAAAGAGGAGGAATCGGTACAGGCGCTGCTAAGGTTGGCGATGAGTCGCCCCGAATCACCGCCAGCCGTCGATGACGCCTTCAATTTCCGTTTCGCCACGGGCAAGTTGCTGGTCCTGGCTCTGTTGGACCTGATGCCACGCGACCTGGACAACGGCGACGTGATCGACCTCGGCCAGGACGGCTTTCCCATGCCCACCATCATCGGTCATCACGGCTCGGGAATCGACATCCTGCGATCCGCCGCCAACCGTCTGATCCACCCCCACCGCCCGAAGCTGCGACAGCGGCTGGCCGAGGTGGGGGATCCGGCCGTATTGGCCTCCCATGGCATTACCGGCGAGGCCGCCCAGGCTCTGCGGGACGGCGACACCGCGGGCTTCCTGCTCCAGCGGGCGGACGTCCTGCGGGACCACTGCGAGCACTTCTTCGCCCGGCACGCCCGTTGGGACGAGAACGACCGGCCGTCCATCGCGGCGCTTGTCGCCGAAGACGAGAGTATGTGAATGGCCCAGGCACTGCGTGTCCTTCTCGGCGACCTGCCCGTGGGCCGGCTGACCCTCGATTCTCGGGACGCCTGCGATTTCCGCCTGTTGGAATCCTACAAGCGGGCCCATCCCCGCCCGGTGCTGGGACAGGTCTTCCTGGACGAGCCCGACCGGATCTGGGGCTCCCGCGCCCGGTTGCCGTCCTGGTTCTCCAACCTGTTGCCGGAAGGCCCCCTGCGCGAGTTGATCGCGAAACAGGCCGGCGTGTCGGCCCTGCGGGAATTCTTTCTGTTGCGTCACCTGGGCGATGATTTGCCGGGGGCCGTGCGCATCGTCGTGGACGACGGCGAGGCGGACCCGCGGGACGATGAAGGAGAACCACCGGACAGTGCGGCTGGCGAAGACTCCGACGCTTGGCATTTCTCCCTGGCGGGCGTGCAACTGAAGTTTTCCGCCCTCCGCTCGGATCGGGGCATGACCATCCCCGTCAGCGGTCGTGGTGGCGACTGGATCGTCAAGTTGCCTGACGCCCGCTTCCGCCATGTCCCGCAAATTGAATATGCGACCATGCGCTGGGCCGAAAGCAGCGGCATCGCCATTCCAGAGATTGACCTTGTCCGCATCGCCGACATCACCGGACTGCCATCGTCCCACGGCGATTTCGCCGAGCCAATCGCCCTGGCGATCCGCCGTTTCGACCGCCCGACTCCCGACACCCGCGTTCATATGGAAGATTTCGCCCAGATCCTCGACTTGTATCCCGAGGAGAAATACAAGAGATTCAACTATGAAAGCCAGGCGAAGCTGATCATAGCCCTGGGTGTCGCGGGCGATCTGGCGGAGTTTGTCCGCCGCCTAGTGTTCATGGTCATTTGCGGCAATGGCGATGCCCACCACAAGAACTGGAGTCTGATTTATCCAGACGGGCTCAGTGCCCGCCTTTCTCCCGCTTATGATCTGGTCTCCACCATCCTGTATCAACCAAACGACAAGCTTGCGCTGAATCTTGGGGGGTCGAAGCGATGGGAGGACGTCACCGACGAGACATTCGGGCGCATGGCCCGGAAAATTGGCGTCGCGGACGCCGTCATGGCCTCGTGGGTGGACTTGGCCCGAACCACCATTCTGGACGCTTGGCGGGACAAC
>JADGAL010000096.1 GCA_015232025.1 Alphaproteobacteria bacterium | reverse complement strand
CGCCCCCATCTCAGACCTCCTTTTCCGGCTGGGCGCCGGTGAAGCGGGCATAGACCTCGTCCAGGCCGGGCGAGGCGATCTCGACGTCGCGCACCAGGGGGCCCAGATCGACGAGGGCGCGCAGCACCGCCAGCTTGTCGGCCGCGGCGCAGCCTAGCACGATGCGGCCGTCCACCGGCCGGGCCGGCGCGGCGAGTGGTCGCAGCCGCGCCACGATGGCCTCGGCGCCGCCATCGTCCGGCTTGACGGTGATGCGCACCGGCAGCCCGGCCTGGGCGCGCAACTCGTCCAGGGTGCCCTGGGCGACCAGCTTGCCGTGGTCCAGGATGGCCGCGCGGTCGGTGCGCTCCTCCAATTCGGTCAACAGGTGCGACGACAGCAGCACGGCGGCGCCCGCGTCGGCCCGCTCGGCCAGGATGGCGTAGAAGGACTGGCGCAATTCGGGGTCCAGCCCGCTGGTCGGCTCGTCGAGCAGCAAAAGGCGCGGCGCACCCAGCAGCGCCTGGGCGAGGCCCAGACGTTGGCGCATGCCCTTGGACCATGTGGCGATCCGCCGGCCGGCCGCCTCGCCCAGGCCGACCCGCGCCAGCAGGGCCTCGCATTCATCTTGGGGGCGGCGTTTCAGACGGGCGTAGAAGCGCAAGACCTCCCGGCCCGTCATGCTTTCGTGGAAGGCGACGCTTTCCGGCAGGAAGCCGATGCCGCGGCGGATGTCGGCCGGCATGGCGGCGGGATCGTGGTCAAGCACCCGCAAGCGCCCCCCGCTGGGCCGCGTCAGACCCAGGATCATCTTCATCAAGGTGGTCTTGCCGGCCCCGTTGTGGCCCAGCAGCGCCAAGCGCTCGCCGGCTCGCAGGGACAGCGACACCCCGTCGACCACGGCGCGGGCGCCGTAACGCTTGACCAGAGTCTCGGCTTGGACGGCCTCAGAAGCCATGGGTCACCGTTGGCGGCGGCCGCATCAGCGGCGCGCTGTCCAATACGCCGCCCGGCATCAAGGCGGGAAAGCGCGACTGCGCCCAGCGTACCATCTGGACGGCGGGGCTGTTGAGCAGCAGCTTGGCCAGCGGCACCGCCCAGACGATCTGGTCGACGATGTCGTTGGGCCGGTAGGGCGCGTCGGCGATGCCGTCGCCGTTCAGGTCGAAGGCGGGATTGTCGGACCAATAATTGCCGCGCCCGTCGGCGCTCCACTCGACCAGCCTTGTGCCGACATATTTGACCTGGGTGCGGTTGGCGATGAAGGCGTTGCCGCTGATCGTGTTGCGCGCCCCGGCCGCCGTGAAGTGGATGCCGATCTCGCAGTCCTCGAAGGTGTTGCCGCGCAGCACGTTCTTGTTGGCGTTGTAGATGAAGAAGCACTTCTCGCCGCCGCGCCGGACGGTGTTGCCCTCGAACACCGAGTTGTTGGCGAAGTTCAGCGCCATGCCGTGGTCGCGCGCGTCCTCGACCAGATTGCCGCGCACCTCCAGCCGATCCGAGAACATCAGCGCCCAGCCGACATCGACGTCGCGGGCGCGGTTGTCGATCAGCGCGCTTTGGTTGGTGTGCATGAAATGAACCGCGAAGCGCAGATGGCTGAAGGAATTGCCGATGAATTGGTTGTCGCGGCTGGTGGTGGCCAGCACGCCGTCGCGGCCATGCGAGACGACGTTGCCGATCACCCGCGCGCCGGGGGCGTTCCACACCGTGACCGCGTCGCCGCGCTCGGACATCCGCAGGTCGCGCCGGCCGACGATCACATTGTCTTTGACCAGCGCGTCCTTGGCGCCCCACACATAGACGCCGATCAAATTGTCGGTCAGCCGGTTGCCCTCGACGACCGCCCGCTCCGCCGCGCGGTCCAGGAACACGGCGGAGTCCATGTCGCTCAGCGACAGGCCCGAGTTGCGGATCTCGAATCCGCGCAGGGTGACGTCGGCCGCCTTGACGGTCACCACGCGGCCCGCCCCGCCGCCATCGAGCACGGCGCCCGCCTCGCCGCTCAAGGTCAGCGGCCGGTCGATGACGATCGGGCCGGGGTGGACGCCCGGCGACAGGCGCAACTCCTCGCCGGGAGGGGCCGCGGCCATCGCCTCGGCCAAGCCGCCGGGCGCCACCTCGACGGCGGCCAGGGCTGGCACTCCAAGCCAAGCGCACATACAAAGGACCATCGGCAGGCTGCGGAAAAACTTCATTTAGGTTCACCACCAAGGACACCAAGGACACCAAGAGTCACCAAGGGACCGAGACTGTACGAGCAATTCACCGCCCGCTTGGTGTCCTTGGTGTCCTTGGTGTTTCCCTACCCGCTTTCGCGGGGGTGACGAGCCACGGAATTCACGTCGCCTGCGCTTCGACCAGCATGCGCCCGCGCATCTCCATGTGCAGGGCGTGGCAGAACCACACGCAGTAGAACCAGTGGACGCCCGGCTCGTCGGCCACGAAGGTCACCGAGGCGGTGGCCTGCGGGCCGATTTCGAACTGCACCCCGTAATTCGACAAGGTGAAGCCGTGCGTCAGGTCCTCGACGTCGTCGATGTTGGTGACGACGATGGTGACCTCCTCGCCCTGCTTGACGGTGAACTCCTCCAGACCGAACGACGGCGCCAGCGCGGTCATGTAGACGCGCACCTTGCCGTCCGCCTTGCGCACCACCTTGCTGTCGCTTTCCAGGACGACGCCGTCCTCCTTGGCCCATTGGCGGGCCTGCTCCCACATCGGGTCGTTGCGGTCCCAGACCTGGCGCGGATTGATCTTGGACCGGTGGACGATGGTGGCGTCGTGCGGCTCGGCGAAGCTGGGGCCGTCATGGACGATCTTCATCTCGTCGCCCGAGATGTCGATCAACTGGTCGTTCTCGGGCTTCAGCGGGCCGACGTTGAGGAAGCGGTCCTTCGAGAACTTGTTCAGCGAGATCAGCCACTTGCCGTCCGCCTCGCGGGTCTGGCCCATCGAGGAGTGGTTGTGGCCGGGCTGGTAATGGACGTCCAGCTTCTGGATGATCGGGTCGACCTTCTCGCCCTTGAAGGCGCGGATCGCCCGGTCGATGTTCCACTTCACCACCTGGCTGTCGAGGAACAGCGTGGTGAAGGCGTTGCCCTTGCCGTCATAGGCGGTGTGCAGCGGCCCCAGCCCGAGCTGCGGCTCGGCGACCACCGTGTCGCGCGGCTTGATCTTGTCGGCGAACAGGTCGGGGAAGCGGGTGACGTCGATCACCGTCACGGTCGGCGACAGCTTGCCATTGGCGACGACATGCTTGCCGTCGGGCGCCATGTTGATGCCGTGCGGGCTGTTGGGAATCGGGATGTAGCGGGCATAGGGCGAGCCGTGGCGGCCGTTCAGGATCGGAACGCCGTTCATCTCCTTGAAATCGCCCTTCTTGACGCCCTCCTCGATGCGCTGGACGTCGAACACCACGATCCAATCCTGCTGCGCCGCCGTCATCTCGGCGGTGTTCATGCCCATCTCGGAGTTGTAGCAGGTCGAGAAGCAAAACCGGCCGGTATAGTCGGCGTCGACATTGTCGAGATTGCCGTCGACGATCACCTGCCACGACACCCGCATGGTGTCGACGTCGATGGCGTTGAAGATCGAGACGTATTTCTTGGGGTCGCGCAGGTCGCGGCCGTCATTGGGCAGCGGCGCCTCGTGCTCGCCGTTGCAGAAGATGTAGCCGGTCTTGGGCGCCTTTTGCAGCCGAAGCCCGTGGATGTCGTTGGCGTTGGGAATCTCGACGATCTTGTCGCATTTCATGACGTCGAGGCGGATGCGGCAGACGCGGGTGTTGGCCTTGTCGTTGGCGATCAGATAGCGGCCGTCATAGGTGCCGTTGGTGAAGGTGGGGTGCGGGTGATGCAGATCGCCGTTCAACCAGGTTTTCGCGCCCATCCTGGCCAGCCGCGCCTTGGTGCGTTCGGTCAGGTCGGCGGTCAAGATCCGCAAGGATTCGTTGGTCTGCCCCCAGCCCGAGGCGCTATCGCGGTTGAACACCGGGATGCGCAGCAATTCGCGCATCGAGGGCAGGCCATAGATCCGCACCTCGCCGGTCTGGCCGCTGGAGAAGAAGGCGTAATATTCGTCCAACTGGCCGGGCAGGACTTCGTATTTCTGGCCCGCCGACTGCGCCCGCGCCTCGCCGATGGCGCTGTGCAACGCCTGGCCGCCGGTCACCAGCCCGGCGCCGCCCAGCCCGGCCAGGGCCGCCAGCTTGGCCGATCCGCCAAGCAGGTCGCGCCGTGAGAATCCGTCTTCCGCCATGATCATGCTCCTCCAGGTTGGGTTGGTTCGGGCCGCGTCTTGGGCGGCGCCGACATGGCCTGCGCGCGTTCCCGTCTCAGCCGGCGCTGAATCATCGCCGGGCAGCGGTGTTCGTCCCAGTACAGGGCTTGGCAATGCAGGCAGTAGATGCATTCGTTGGGATTGATGCGGCCATCGGGGTGGATGGCCTGCACCGGGCATTCGATGGCGCAACGCTGGCAGGGGGCGCCGCATTCGCGGTGCCGCTTCAGCCACTCGAACATGCGGATGCGGGCGGGGATCGCCAGCGCGGCGCCCAGCGGGCACAGATAGCGGCAGAAGAAGCGGTCGATGACCATCGACGCCGCCACCAGCGTCGCGGCATAGACCACGAACGGCCAGTCGCGGACGAAGTTCAGAATGATCGCGGTCTTGAACGGTTCGACCTCGGCGGCCCGCTCGGACAGGGTCAGCGAGTACAAGGACAACCCGAACAGGCCCAGGAAGACGATGTATTTGATCGGCCACAGGCGCTCGTGCAGGCCCCACGGCACCGAGATTTGCGGCACCCGGATCAGCCTGGCGAAGCGGTTGGCGAATTCCTGCAACGCGCCGAACGGGCACAGCCAGCCGCAAAAGGCGCCGCGCCCCCAGAACAGCAGCGAGGTCGCCACCGCCGCCCACAGGATGAACACCAGCGGGTCCATCAGGAAATAGTCCCAGCGGAAATCGGTGATCAGCGCGTTGGTGAAGGTCAGCACGTTGACCACCGAAAGCTGGGCGTTGGCCCACCAGCCCAGCCACAGCAGCGTCCAGGTCAGGAACGCGGTGCGCGTCCACCAGGTCAGCCGCGGCCGGGCGGCCAGGAAATCCTGGAAGAAGAAGATCGCGGTCAGCACGGCGAGCCCCGCGCCGACGATCGCCACGTCGAGCAGACGGTCGTCCCAGATGCGTTTCCACAAAGGCTCCTCGCCGGTCTCGACGGGCTCGCCGGTCGACGGGGGCGTGGGGGCGGGGGCGGCGGCGAGATGGATGTCGGGCAGTTGGTAGCCGACGTCCCAGGTCAGGAACACCTTCTCCAGGGCGCCCACCGCGCGGCTGACCAGAAGCTGAAGCCGCCACGGCTCGGCCGGCGCGAACGAGACCCCTTCGGGCAGGGTGAACAGGCCGATCTCGGGGAAGCTGGGCGCCCCGGCGGCGGCCAGCCCGCCCAGCCGCTGGTAGTCGCGGTCGCGGAACCGGATGGTCTCCTCGCCCTGGATCAGCTCGATGCGGTCGAACAAGCCGCCGCGCACGAAGCCCGACCCGCGGAAGGAATAGCGACCCTGGGCCATCACCAGAATGGCTTGGCGGTCGCCCAGCCGTTGGTACGCCTGCTCGCCCAGCAGCGAGCGGCCGATCTCGGGCACCCCGGCCGGCGCGACGTACAGGTCGATGAAGGTCCCGGTCGGCTCGCCGCGCTCGGGCCGCTCGGCGGCGCGCGGGTCCAGCTTGGCGAAGGCGGCGTTGACCTCGTCCAGCGTCAGGTGCAGCCTTCGCACCGAGCCGTCGCCCAGCAACTCCGCCCAGCTTCGGGTGCCGGCGCGGCTCCTGTCGACCTCGCGCGCCGGCTCGGTCGGCGTGGCGGCGGCCGGGCCGGCGCGGCTCCGCAGCACCTTGGCGGCGGCGCGGATCATGGTGTCGCCGATCACGATCACCGTCACCGTGGCGCCGCTGACGATGTCGACCGGCGGCCTGCCGCGAATGGCGGCGGTCAGCACGTTGTAGCCGCGATAGCCGTCGATGAACGTCGCGATGCGCGCTTCGGGGATGCCGATCAGGACGATCGGTTCGGAATGCTTCAAAAGCTGCCCGCCGACGATCTCGCCGTCCAAGGCGACGCCGACCGCGACGTGGATCGGCTTGCCCGAATAGCCGACCGAGTTCACCACGTCCGAATTCACCAGCACGTATCCCAGGCGCCGCTCGCCGGCCATCGCCGCGGCGGACGGCGGGGCGCCTTCGACCGGCGCCAAGCGGTCGGCGCCGGGAAAGACCTTGGCCAGGTCGATCTCGGCGCGGAAGGTTTCCAGCGCGCTTTGCGCCAGCGCCGGGGCGGGCGACGCCAGCCAAGCCAACGCCACCACGCAGGCGACAAGCCATCGAGGGATTGGGACGACCATCGCCCCAGCTTGGGGCATGTCCGATGAAACGTCAGGGGTTCGGACGTGGTACTCCGTTCGCATCTCCGGCGATGCGGCCCGTCGCGCCCCATTGTGGGGGAATGAAACCCGTCTTCAATCCGCTGTGGCCGATCGAGGCGATCACCGACCAGAACCAGTTGATGGCGATCGCCGCCGGGATGGAACGCGAGGCGGCTTTGCGTTACGAGGAACTGGCCGGCGCGATGGACCAGGCCGGCGCTTCGGAAATGTCGTCCCTGTTCCGCGACCTCGCCGCGATGGAGCGCGCCCACGAGGCGGGCATTGGCCGCTGGGCGTCGCGCGACGGCTTAGGTGCGCCGCAACCGGCGGGCTTCGCCTGGGAGTTGCCGGAATCCTTCGGCGACGAGGCGGCGCCTTCGCCCTATCGCGCCCTGGCCATCGCGGTGCGCAACGAGGAGCGCGCCTTCGCCTTCTACGCCTATCTGGCGGCGATGGCCCAAGACGGCGAAACCCGCCGCCGCGCCGAAATGCTGGCCAGCGAGGAGTTGAACCACGTCGCCCAATTGCGGGCCATGCGCCGCCGCGCCTTTCACGACGAGCGGCGATCGCTTCGGCCCGTGCCGCGCTCGATCGAGGATCTGCGCCGAACCGCGGCCGTCCTGGAAGACGAGCTGGCGCGGCTCGGCGAACCGCGAAGCATCCTGCGCAAGGCCGACGAAATCGCCGAGACCTGGTTGATGACGGCCGAAGGCGCCAAGGACGAGCCCCTTCTGCGCGAGGCCCAGGAACTGGCCGGGCGGGCGGTGGCGCGGGTGGTCCACCTGCGGTCCCAATTCTCCGGGTGAAACCCCGCCCGGATGGCTTGTCTGGGCGCCGTCGCGGGGTTAGCTTCGTTCGATGTTCACGCTGCCGCTCTGGGACGACAATCCGACGCATCGCACCCCTTGGGTGACGTGGCTGCTGATGGCCATCTCGATCGCCGTGTTCCTGTGGCAGCAGTCGCTGCCCGACACCGGCGAGCGGGCCTTCGTGTTCGCCTTCGGGGTGATTCCGGCGGTGCTGCTGGGCGGCGCCGAATTGTCGCCCGAGCTGGCCATCGTGCCGCCCTGGGCCTCGGTGTTCACCTCGATGTTCGTGCATGGCGGCTGGATGCACCTGATCGGCAACATGCTTTACCTGTGGATCTTCGGCAACAACGTCGAGGATTCGATGGGGCATGGGCGCTATCTGGTGTTCTACCTGCTGTGCGGCGTGGCGGCGGTGCTGGCCCAGTCGCTGCCGGCGCCGGGTTCGGAAATCCCGATGGTCGGCGCCTCGGGGGCGATCGCCGGGGTGCTGGGCGCCTATCTGCTGCTGCACCCCAAGGCCAACGTCGTGGTGCTGCTGGTCATCATCATCTTCGTGCGCCTGATCAACGTGCCGGCCGTGGTGGTGCTGGGCTTGTGGTTCGTCGTGCAGGTGTGGAGCGGGCTGGGCGCCACGGGGGACGAGGGGGGCGTGGCCTTCCTCGCCCATGTCGGCGGCTTCGTCGCCGGGGTGGCGTTGATCGGGCTGTTCAAGGAGCGCCAGGTGCCGTTGTTCGGCGCCGCCCGCTCGACCGCCTTCCAGACCGCGCCGGGCTCGGCCTTGCGACCGGGCGGGCCGCCGCGGGTCGAGGGCGTGCCGGTCCACCCGCTGGGACCTCCCGGCCGCCACCGGGGCAGCGTTCCACCCTCGGGACGCGACGACGCGCACCGCCGCCCCAAGGGGCCGTGGTCCTGACTCCGCCGCGCGACCGCCGGCCCTTAAGGCCGTCATGCCCGTGCTTGACACGGGCATCCCACGAAGATGGCCGGATCAAGTCCGGCCATGACGAACGGGAGCATTGGAGGGCGCGGCTATCTCGAGCGGTGAGTCAAAGCATGTCGGCCAGGTTGCGCTCGTCCCACACCGCCAGAAAGGCGTCCAAGGCGCGCGTGGTCAGGTCGCGCAGCTTGCAGTCCTCCTGACGGCAGGTTCCGGCCGACTCGAAACAGGGCAGCATCGTCAGGTTCTCGTGGGCGCGAAGCAGCGCGCCCAGATTGATTTCGCTTGGCTCACGGGCCAGCGCCATGCCGCCGTTCTTGCCGCGCACCGCGCGGATGTGGCCCGACTCGCTCAGCTTGCCGACCACCTTGCGCAGGTGCGCGCCCGAAATCCCGTGATGCTCGGCGATCTCGCCGACCGACACCAGTCGGCCGCGATTGGCCGCCAGATACATCAGCATGCGAAGCGAGAAGTCGGTGAATTGGGTGATACGCATTCGGGCCGCCAACAGTCTCGATTACGCGCAGGATAGCAAACGGAACGCGATTGACGTTGGCCAAAATCGATAGCTTCGACTGCGGACACCTGTTCGGGGCGGATCGAATTGGTTACGCTGCGGCCATGAGACGACTGCGCATCGCTTTGCTGGGTCTGCTGCTCGCATGGTCCGTACCCGCCGAGGCCGCCGGGCTGATCGAGCGCATGGTCCGGCTGCCGGTCTCGTTCGGCGCCGCCGGAACGCTGGCGCTCAAGGCGCTGATCGTGCGGCCCGACGACGACCGGCGCCACCCGCTGGCGGTGCTCACCCACGGCAAGCCCGGCGACCCTCGCGAGCACGCGACGATGTCGCCGCGCACCATGCGCGCCCAGGCCCGCGAATTCGCGAGGCGGGGCTGGGTGACGGTGGCGTTCATGCGGCGCGGCTATGGCCAGTCCGAAGGCCGGATGGCGGAAGGCGCCGGCCCCTGCTCGGCCCCCGAATACGAGAAGGCGGGACGGAATTCGGCCGAGGACGTGCGGGCGGTGATCCAGGCGATGCGGAACGATCCGCATGTCGACGACTCGAAGGTGATCAGCGTCGGTCGCTCGGCCGGCGGACTCGCCGCCGTCGCGCTGACCGCCGATCCACCGCCCGGTCTGGTCGCGGCGATCAACTTCGCCGGAGGCCGCGGCCGGATCGCACCCGACGAGGTCTGCGCTCCCGAGCGGCTGGTGAACGCCTTCGGCGCCTTCGGGCGAACCTCGCGCGTGCCAATGCTGTGGATTTACGCCGAGAACGACCACTATTTCGGCCCGGCCCTCGCCAAGCGCCTCCATGCCGCCTTCACCAAAGCCGGCGGGCGGGCCGAGTTCATCCTGGCGCCCCCCTTCGGAACCGATGGGCACGCCCTGTTCTCGGCGCCCAGGGCATGGACCGCCCATGTCGACGATTTCCTGGCGCGGCGCGGTCTGGCGACGGCCGGCCCGCTTATCCCGCTGCGCGACGAGGCGTCGGTCGTCTATCCCAAGGGGCTCGGGGTGGCGGGCCGCGAGGCGTTCCTGCGATATCTGGAGGCCAATGACCACAAGGCCTTCGCGATCTCTCCCAAAGGCGCCTTCGGCTGGCGCTCGGGACGCAAGACCGTCGCGGCGGCGGCCCAGGACGCGCTTGCGGCCTGCCTGCGCCACGCGCCGACCTGTTCCGTCGCGATGACCGACGAGTAGCGTTCCGCGTCAGCTCAGGCCGAGGAACGACAAGACCACGACGACCACCACGACCAAGCCGATGATGTAGATGATGTTGTTCATTGCGGACCCCGTCGCTTTCGAATTTCGTCGAATGGCTAACGGGTCCAGGCGGCCGGGGTTCCCTGGATGATGGGCTCATTCGGGTGAGGCGGTCGCG
The DNA here is from genome assembly GCA_015232025.1 of Alphaproteobacteria bacterium. Lineage (GTDB taxonomy): Bacteria > Pseudomonadota > Alphaproteobacteria > Rhodospirillales > Magnetospirillaceae > JADFZP01. Next base: position 450 of record JADGAL010000096.1, on the reverse strand, counting down.
ACAGTTGGCGGTGGGGCGCGCCCGGCGGTGACACGTGGATGCCCGTGTCAAGCAATGTCAAGCACGGGCATGACGGCGAAGGGGCATCGAGCGGCAGGTGGAGCGGACGACTCACCGCAGACCCGCCTTGTCCAGCCGCTCGATGAACTTGCCCTTGCGGTCGTGACGGGTGCGTAGGTCGGCGAGCCGACGGGTGAACCGCTCTTGAGCGTCGGCGGTTGCCGCGACCTCGCCGAGATCGGCCAGCAACGCCGCCGCCTGGTCGTAGCCGACGGAGTTGCGAAGCGCGATCAGATCCTCGACCTCGCGCCACGCCGAGTCGCCCCGCTTGGCGACGGCGACCAGCCGCGTCGCCCGCGCCGTGGCCAAATCCCGCTCGCCCTTGCGGCGTTCGACGGCTTCCCGCTCCGCGGCGGCTTGGCGGCGCGCCGCCCCGATGGCCGCGGCGGC
>JADGAL010000095.1:10140-10628 GCA_015232025.1 Alphaproteobacteria bacterium | reverse complement strand
ATGAATTCGAGTGGTTCCACAAGATGCTGCACCGCACGGTGGATCATGCCGGCGTGCTGGGCGGCGGCGCCATGGCCGAGGCGCTGGTGCAGCGTTATGTCCGCTTGTTCAACCTGACCGAAGGCAAGATCGCCGCCGACGCCATGCAGGGCCTGTTCATGACCCTGACCGACGGCTGCCGGCGCGTGCAACTGACCCTCGCCCTGGCCGAATCGCCGCTCGCCGCGGCGCTTGGCGACGAATTGCCCGAGGCGCTGACCGCCCAGGTGCGCAGCGGGCGCACCATCGATTGGTGGGTGCCGGTGCGGGTGCCGCCGCGCGACCGCATGACCGCGATGACCGCCGTCCACAAATCCGTGGTCTCAAGCGCCGCCTTCGCCGAGGCGTTGCGCACCGATCTGGGCAACCGCATCGACGAGGCGCTGGCTCGCTACCTGATCGACGAGGAGGTGATCGAAAAGATCGACAAGGCCGACGACCCGCTGGCC
>JADGAL010000095.1:0-10091 GCA_015232025.1 Alphaproteobacteria bacterium | reverse complement strand
AGTCGCTCGACCTCGCCCGCCAACGGGTGATCGGCCATCTGCGCCAGTCGCAATTCGAGCAGCGCTTCCTGGCCAGCGTCCCCGACGCCGGCCAGGGCGAAAAGCACCTGCGCGAATTCCACCGCATCCTGCTGCAAAGCGGGTTCAAGTAGCGGACGGGAGGGCGATACCGACGAGCGGTCGGACTGACCGATCGTCGGAAGCCGCCATTGCGGCGGCGGCCAAGGGCGCCGGGGCGCCCGCCCGGCGAGGGGCCAATGAGGTGAGCCGATTTATCGGCTCACCGGTATGAGAGACGCGAAGTTAACAAACACGAATCTCGCCGCGCCGCTTTCCCGCTCTTCGCCGATCGTGAACCCCTCGGGCGGCGTGAAGGCCTCGCGCGCCGCCACCTCGATCACCGTCAGCGCGTCGGGGGCCAGCCAGCCGGCCTTGGCCAGCGCCGCCAAGGCGGGCGGGCCGAGGCCCCGGTCATAGGGCGGATCGAGCAGGGCGAGGTCGCAAGGCGACGGGGCGGGCGGCGGCCTTGTGGCGTCGGCGCGCAGGATGGTCGCGCGCCCCTCCTCGCCCAGCGCGCGGGCGTTGTCGCGCAGCACGGCCAGACAGGCGGGGTTGGTTTCCAGGAAGGTGGCGTGAAGCGCGCCGCGCGACAGCGCCTCGAAGCCCAGCGCGCCCGAGCCGGCGAAGGCGTCGAGCACCCGGAGGCCGTCGAAATCGATGCGGCTGTTCAGCATGCTGAACAGGGTCTCGCGCGCCCGGTCGGCGGTCGGCCGGGCGAGGCGGCCGGGGGGAGCCGCGAGCGTTCTACCCCTTAGGCGGCCGGCGACGATCCTCACGGGGCTTGGCCTCCTCCTTGGCGGGCATCAGGCTGCCGAGTTGGTCCCGCAAGACCTTGCCGGTCACCTCCTCGACCTCGCCCTCGCCCAGCACGCCAAGCTGGAACGGGCCGTAGGCCACCCGGATCAGGCGCGTCACGGTCCAGCCGAGATGCTCCATCACCTTGCGGATTTCGCGGTTCTTGCCTTCGCGCAGCGAGACGGTCAGCCAGGCGTTGCTGCCCTGCTGGCGATCGAGCAGCGCCTTGATCGGGCCGTAGGACTGGCCGTCGATGGTGACGCCCTTCTCCAGCCCCAGCAGGATCACCGGGTCGACGATGCCATGCACCCGCACGCGGTAGCGGCGCACCCAGCCGGTCGAGGGCAATTCCAATTGCCGCGCCAGCCCGCCGTCGTTGGTCAGCAGCAGCAGCCCCTCGGAACTGTAGTCGAGACGGCCGATCGAGATGACGCGCGGCATGTCCTCGGGCAGCTTCTCGAACACCGTCAGGCGGCCTTCGGGGTCGCTGTGGGTGGTCATCAATCCGGCCCGCTTGTGGAAGCGCCACAGCCGGGTCTTCTCGGCCTCGGGCAGCGGCTTGCCGTCGACCACCACGATATCGGTCTCGCCGACCGTCACGGCGGGGGTGTCGAGCACCTTGCCGTTGACCGCGACGCGGCCCTCGCCGATCCAGCGCTCGGCCTCGCGGCGCGAGCACAGCCCGGCGCGCGCCAGGCGTTTGGCGATGCGTTCGCTCATGCGCAGGCTCCCACGAAAGCGTCGAAGATGGCCCGGTCGGCCGGGTCGATATGGTATTCGGGGTGCCACTGCACCCCTAGGCAGAAGCGCCGTCCCAGCACCTCGATGCCCTCGATCACCCCGTCGGGGGCCAGCGCGTCGACCACCACGCCGGGGCCGACCGCCAACGCCGCCTGATGGTGGGCGCTGTTGACCGACAGCCGCTCGCGGCCCGCGATGCGGTGGAGCAGCGTGCCGGGGCTGACCAGCACGTCGTGGCCGGGCTCGGTGCGCGGGTTGGGCTGCTCGTGCGCCAGACAGTCGGGCACCGCGTCGGGAATATGCTGGATCAACGTGCCGCCCAGCACCACGTTCAGAAGCTGCTGGCCGCCGCAGATCCCCAGCACCGGCATGTCGCGGTCCAACGCGCCGCGAAGCGCCGCCAGTTCGAAGGCGGTGCGCCGCGCCTTCAGGATCACCGTGGCGTGGCGGGTGGCCGCCCCGAACAGCGCCGGGTCGACGTCGAAGGCGCCGCCGGTGATCAGCAATCCGTCGATCAGATCCAGATAGCCGGCCGCCAGCTCGGGCTCGTGGGGCAGCAGGATCGGCACGCCGCCGGCCGCCACCACCGCCTCGCAGTAATTCTTGCGCAGGGCGTACCAGGGCAGCTTGGAATAGCCGCCCGGCTCCTCGGAATCGAGCGTGATGCCTATGACCTTCATGGCGCGCACCATAGGCGCGGCGGCACCGAAGGCGCAATGGTGAAGACGGGCGCGCGCGGCCGTGCTTGAATGCCGCCCATGACCGCCACCGACCCCATGACCCTGGCCTTCGACGAGGCCCGCGCCGCCGCCCAACGGGGCGAGGTGCCGGTCGGCTGCGTGGTGGTCGGCCCCGATGGGCGGGTGCTGGCCCAAGCCGGCAACCGCACCGAGGCCGATTCCGATCCCACCGCCCACGCCGAGATGCTGGCCTTGCGCGCCGCCTGCGCCGCCTTGGGCGAGCCGCGGCTCGAGGGCTGCGATCTTTGGGTGACGCTCGAGCCCTGTCCGATGTGCGCCGCCGCCATCTCGCTGGCCCGCATCCGCAGGCTTTACTTCGGCGCCTACGACCCCAAGGGGGGCGGCGTCGAGCACGGGGCGCGGGTCTATGACCACGCCACCTGCCATCACCGGCCCGAAATCTACGGCGGCTTGCGCGAGAGCGAGGCGGCGGCCTTGCTGCGAGCGTTCTTCAAGACGCTGCGCTGACGTGCTATCACTTTGGCGCGAGAAGCCAGCCGGGGTGCCGCGATGTCCCATGTCCTGGATCAAAATCTGAACTACGACCGTCCCATCAAACTGGCGGACGGCGTCTTCTGGGTCGGCTACAACGACCCGCACAGCGGGTTGCAGTGCAATCCGTATCTGATCTTCGACGGCGACGAGGCGGTGTTGATCGACGGCGGCAGCCGGCCCGATTTCAGCACCGTGATGCGCAAGGTGCTGCAAGTCGGCGTCGAGCCGCGCCAGATCTCGCATCTGATCTATCAGCATTACGACCCCGACCTATGCGGCTCGATCCCCAATTTCGAGAACATCATCGGCCGGCCGGACCTGAAGCTGATCTCGAAGCAGGAGAACATCGCCTTCATCCGCCATTACTCGGTGCGTTCCGAGATATTGTGCATGGAGGCGATCGGCCGCCGGCTGGTCATGAAATCGGGCCGCGCGCTGACCTTCCACGCCACGCCCTACGCCCATCTGGCGGGCAGCTTCACGAGCTACGACACCGCGTCGGGCATCTTGTTCTCAAGCGACCTGTTCGGCAGCGTGGGCGACCCGAAAAGTTGGCGGCTGTTCCTCGAGATCGAGCGGGCCTGCGCCGGCTGCGCCGCTCCCAAGCCGACGCCCGACGAGATTTGCGGCCGGGCCGGCTGCGCCTGTCCCTGGACCGGGTTCGCCTTCTTCCATCGCCAGATCATGCCCTGCAACAAGGCGGTGCGCTACGCGATGGACGTGGTGCGCTCGGTGGGGCCGAAGATGATCGCGCCGCAGCACGGCTCGGTCCTGCACCGGCCCGACGACATCGCCGAGGCGATCGCCCGGATCGCCGCCATGGACGATGTCGGCATCGACGGCGTCCCCGCCTTCGCGGGGGCCTGAGATGGACCCCCGGGACACCGGCCTCGCCCGCCTGTCGCTGGAACGCCAAGCGGGCGACGTCCACGAGCGCTTGGTGTCGCGCCTGCTGGAGCAGGGCGCGCAAATCTCGGACCACCTGATCAACGAGGAACTGCTGAAGGAATTGGTGCGCCAATTCGTCGAGTCCGAACGCAACCTGGCCGAGGCCCACCGCCAAGTGCTGGCCCTGTCGCGCACCGACGGCCTGACCGGCATCGCCAACCGCCGCTGGTTCGACGAGTGCCTGGGCACCGAATGGAGCCGCTCGGCCCGCGTCGGCGCTCCGGTCGGGCTGTTGCTGCTCGACATCGACAGCTTCAAGCTGTTCAACGACAATTACGGCCACCCGGCCGGCGACGAGACCCTGCGCCGCGTCGCCCGCGCGGTGGCCGAGGTGGTCGGCCGCCCGCCCGACCTCGCCGCCCGCTATGGCGGCGAGGAGATCGTCTGCCTGCTGCCGGAAACCTCCCTCGACCGCGTCGTGGCGGTCGGCCAAACCGTGCTGGCCGCCGTGCGCGCCCTGGAGATCCCCCACGCCCATTCCAAGGCCGCCGCGATCGTCACCGCCAGCATCGGCGCGGCCTCGCTGATCGCCACGCCCGACGCGCCACCGACCCTGCTGGTCAAAACCGCCGACGGCGCGTTGTACCGGGCGAAAGAGGGCGGACGGAACCGGGTGGTGGCGGCGGGTTGATCGGCGCCGCCACCATGGTTCAGCCCCGCACCACCTCGGCGACCTGTTCGACGGTGACCGTCACGCCGGCCACCCGGCTGGCCACCTTGGCGGCGGCCTTGTAGGCGGCGTTCTGGGCCGCCATGCCCGACAGGCCTTTTTCCCGCGCGGCGAGGACGGCCTCGCCGTAGGCCCGAAGAATGAGGGATTCGATCTCGTCGTCCACGATCCTCCTCCACGACTGGCGCTCGCGATGACGGCGCGAGCCTTCCGTTCCCCCCAACGTCCGAGCTTACAGTCCTTGAATGAAGGTTTCCAGTCGCTCCCATCACCCCACCGACTCGATTTCCGCCACCCGCCGCGAACCGGCCGCCGCGCGGTGGTCGGTGGCCAGCAGGGTGTAGACGGCGGGCAGCACCAACAGCGTGAACAGGGTTCCGATCAGCATTCCCGAGACGATCACCAGACCGATCGAGAAGCGGCTGGCGGCGCCCGCGCCGCTGGCGGTCAGGAGGGGCAGCAGCCCCACCACCATGGCCGCCGTGGTCATCAGGATGGGGCGCAGGCGGACGCGGGCGGCGTGTTCGATGGCGGTGCGGCGGTCGGCGTTCTCGGCCATCTGCATCTCGCGGGCGAAGGCGACCATCAGGATGCCGTGCTTGCTGATCAGCCCGATCAGGGTGACCAGACCGACCTGGGTGTAGATGTTCATGGTCGCCAGGCCGAAGAACAAGGGCAGCAGCGCGCCGCAAATCGACATCGGCACCGAGACCAGGATGACCAGCGGATCGCGCAAGGATTCGAACTGCGCCGCCAGCACCAGATAGATCACCACCAGCGCGAACACGAAGGTCAGGGCGAGTTGCCCGCCCTCGGTCACGTATTGCCGCGATTCCGACAGCCAGTCGTGGCGGAAGCCGGCCGGCAGGTGCAGCTTGGCCTGCTCCTCGAGGAAGTCGACGGCTTGGCCGATGGTGGCGCCGGGCATCGGCACCGCCTGGAAGGTCGCCGAGGGAAGCTGGTTGTGCTTGGACAGCGCGTTGGGTTCCGTCTCGGTGCGGATCGAGACGAAGGTCGACAGCGGCACCTGCTGGCCGCCGGCCGTCGTCACCCAATAGCGGGTCAGGCTTTCCGGGGTCAGGCGTTCGGTTCGCGGCACCTGGGGGATCACCTCGTAGGAGCGGCCGTTCAGGTTGAAGCGGTTGACGTAATTGCCGCCCACCATCACCGCCAGGGTGTCGCCGATCGCCTGCATCGAGACGCCCAGATCGGCGGCCTTCGAACGGTCGATGGTCAGGCGCACCACCGGGCTGTCGAAGCGCAGATCGCTGTCGGTGACGATGAACAGGCCGCTTTTGGCGGCGGCGTCCTTGATCCGCTCCATGGCGTCCCAGATGGTGCGGTAATCGCTGGGCGCGCTGATCACCATCTGCACCGGCAGGCCACCGGTCGAGCCGGGCAGCGCGGGCGGCGAGACCATGAACACGTTGATGCCGGTCACGGCGGCGAGATCGGCCTGGACCAGCGGCTGCAACTCCTTGGCGCTGCGGGTGCGCTGGTCCCACGGCTCGAGGATCATGCCGGCGAAGCCCTGGGTCAAGGTGGGCAGGCCGTTGAGCACGAAGCGGGTATCGGTCTCGGGATACTGGGCGAAGATGCGGTCGGCCTGGGCGCCGTAGATGTCGACATAGTCGAGATTGGCGTATTGCGGCGCCTTGGTGATGCCGAACAGGATGCCCTGATCCTCCTCGGGCGCCAACTCGGCCATGGTGTTGGCGAACAGAAAGCCGACGCTGGCCAGCACCCCCACCCCGAACAGCAGGGTGGCCGGCCGGAAATCCAGGGCGCCATGCAACCGCCGCCCGTACCAACCCTCAAGCCGCCCGAAGCCGCGCTCGACGAAGCGGGCGAAGCGGCCCTCGGTGGCCGCCGGGCTGAGCAGCAGCGAGGCCATCATCGGCGAGAGCGTCAGCGCCACCACGCCCGAGATGATCACCGCCCCCGCCAGGGTGAAGGCGAATTCTCGGAACAGGGCGCCGGTCAGGCCGCCCAGGAATCCGATCGGCGCGTAGACGGCGGCCAGGGTGATGGTCATCGAGACCACCGGCCCGACGATCTCGCGCGCCCCGATCATCGCCGCCTGGACGGGGCTTTTGCCCTCCTCGACATGGCGGTGGACGTTCTCGACCACCACGATGGCGTCGTCGACCACCAAGCCGATGGCCAGCACCATGGCGAGCAGGGTCAGCAGATTGAGCGAGAAGCCGAAGGCCAGCATGAAGCTCGCCGCGCCGATGATCGACAGCGGGATGGTGACCACCGGAATCAGCACCGAGCGGAACGAGCCCAGGAACAGGAAGATCACCAAAATGACGATGCCGACCGCCTCGGCCAGGGTCTTGACCACCTCGTCGATCGAGGCCTGGATGAAGCGGGTCGAGTCGTAGACGATCTCCATCTCCAGGCCGGGCGGCAGGTTGCGCCGAAGGTCGGGCACCAAGCGGCGGATGTCGGCCACGATGTCCAGCGGATTGCCGGTCGGCGTGCCGTTGATGCCGATGAACACCGCCCGCTGGCCATTCATCGAGACGCTGGAATTGTTGCTTTGCGCCCCCAATTCGACGGTGGCCACGTCCTCGATGCGGACCAGCGAGCCGTCGCCGGCCTTGACCACCATGCGGCGGAACTGCTCGGCGTCGGTCAGCCCGGTGTTGGTGGTGACGTTGCTGACCACGAACACGCTTTTCATCTGGCCGGGCGCCGCTTGGTAATTGTTGGCGCGGATCGCCGCCGCCACGTCGCCCGCCGAGATGCCGCGCGCCGCCATCTTCTCGGGGTCGAGCCAGACGCGCATCGCGAAGGTCTGGCCGCCCAGAACCTGGGCCGAGGCGACGCCCTCGACCGTCGCCAGCACCGGCTGCACCACCCGCGACAGGTAATCGGTGATCGCCGCACCCGAAAGCGTCTGGCTGGCGAAGCCCATGTAAAGGATCGAGGTGGTCTCGCCGGTGGATTTCAGGATCACCGGGTCGTTGGCCTCGCGCGGCAACTGGTACTTGACCTGCTGCACCTTGGCCATGATGTCGGTCATCGCGACGTTGGGGTCGAAATTCAGGCGGATATAGGCGGTGACGACGCTTTGCCCCTGGGTCGAGGTCGAGCCGATATAGTCGATGCCCTCGGCGGTGGCGACCGCCTGCTCGATCGGCGTGGTGATGAAGCCCTGCATCAGATCGGGCGAGGCGCCGGGATAGGCGGTGGTCACCGTGATGACCGTGTTCTTCAACTCAGGGTACTGGCGGATCGGCAGGTCCATCATGGCGCGCAGGCCGATCAGCAGGATCAGCACGCTGACCACCATGGACAGGACCGGGCGGCGGATGAACAGGTCGGTGAAATTCATGACCGCCTCAATTGCTGGGCAGGGTGGCCGGCGGGGCGAGCGCGTCGCCCTGGGCCAGCGTGACGGCCGCGCCGTTGTTCAATTTCAGCTGCCCGGACGACACCACGCGGTCGCCGGCGGCCAGACCCTTCAGGATCTCGACCCTGCCCTGGAAACGATCGCCCGCGGTGACCGGCACCCGCTCGACGGTCATCGCCTCGCCCTCTTCCCGCACCACGAACACCGAATCGCCATAGACGGTGTAATCGACCGCCGTTTCCGGCACCACGATGCGTTCGGGGGCCGGCGGCAGCACGACGCGGACATTGGCGAACATGCCGGGCAGCAGCAGGCGCTCGGGATTGTCGAGCGTCGCGCGGGCGCGGATGGCGCGGGTTTCGGCGCTGACCTGGGGCTCGATGGTGGTCAACTGGGCGTCGAAGGCATGGCCCGGCGCGGAATCCGACTCGATCACCACCGCCTGACCGATGCGCAGCCGGCCCAGCGTGTTCTCGGGCAAGGTGAAGTCGACATGCAGGCGCGACAGGTCGGTGAGCGTGACCACCGGCGCGCCGGCATCGACGAATTGGCCCAGATCGACGGCGCGGATGCCCAGATCGCCCTCGAACGGCGCGCGGATCAGCTTGTAGGCGATCAGCGACTGGGTGCGCTGGATGCGGGCGTTGATCTCGTCGAGTTGGGCGATGTTCTGATCGACCGTGGTGCGCGGCCCGGCCTGGCTGCGCAGCAGGTCGCGGGCGCGGTTCAGATTGATCTCGGCCAAGCGGGCCTGGGCGCGCAGCGCCAGCAGGTCGGCCTGCTCGGTGGCGTCGCTGAGTTGCACCAGCGGCTCGCCCTCGGTGGCGCGGGCGCCCGATTCGAAGAAGATGCGGCTGACCCGGCCGGCCACCTCGGGCGACACCACCACTTGGCGGGCGGCCACCACGGTGCCGATCGCGGTCAGGTATTTGGGCACCGATTCGACCTTCGCCTCGGCCACCGACACCGGCGTGGGCGGCGGCTTGGCGCTGGCGAAATACTCGCCCATCGCCTTGTCGCGGAAGGTCTTGAAGCCCCACAGGCCGGCGAACAGCGCCGCCAACAGCAAAGCGGTCAGGGCGACGCGAAGCACGAGCGAACGTCTGGTCGGCATGGTCGAACTCACTTGGGATCGGCGGTCGCGACCGTCAGGCCGAGACCACGCAGGATGAAGAGGGTCGCCTGATCGGCCAGCGCCGGCCCGCTCGAGGCGTAGGGCGCGATCGGATGGGCCGGCATGCGGACGGTGGCCAGCATCGAGGCCAGATGCTCGACCAGCCACAACGCGTCGCCGGGCGGCAACGACGTCTGGACCGCGTCGCCCGCCCGGATGGCTTCGCGCAACGAGGCCTCGAAGGCCGGCGCGATGTGCTCGGCCACCCAGCGATAGACCAGCCGCGCGTACTCGCCGTCTTCGAGAAAGCTGCGGATCATCAGCCGGTGCCGCATCATCAGATCGTCGGGAGCGGCCGGCACGTCGATCGCGAAGTGGTGGACGATCGAGCGCACGAACTGGATCAGCGTGTCGGTGGACGGCGGCAGGGCGAGCAGGCGTTTCAACTCGGGCTCGTCCTCCAGGCAGCGCGACAGGATGGCCTCGTAGAGGTCCGCCTTGCTGTCGAAATGCTTGAAGATCAGCGCTTCCGAGACCGCGGCGGCGGCGGCGATCTCCTTGGTGGTGGTCGCCGCGAACCCCTTTTGCGCGAACAGCGGCAAGGCCGCGTCGATGATCGCGTTGCGCCGGGCGATCTTGTCGAGACCGGGAGCCATGGTTAGTAAGTCCTCACCTACCGTTCGGTGGGAGATGTAATGCCTAAAGCGCGCGCTGTCCAGGGCTTTGACACCGCGAGGGCGCCGCAATAGCCTGCCGGGATGTCGATTCTCAATCTGAACCACCTGTTCGCGCCGTCCGCCGTGGCGGTGATCGGCGCGTCCGAGCGGCCGCGCTCGGTCGGCGCCATCGTCATGCGCAATCTGCTGGATGGCGGCTTTTCCGGGCCGATCATGCCGGTCAATCCCAAGCGCCGCTCGGTGGCCGGGGTGCTGGCCTATGCCAGCGTCGAGGATTTGCCGGTTCCCGCCGAACTCGCCCTGCTGTGCGTGCCCGGCGCCCTGGTCCCCGATCTGGTCGACCGGCTGGGCCGCCACGGCACGCGGGCGGCCATCGTCAGCGCCACCGATGGCGATCGCGAGGCCATGCTGGCCGCCGCCAAGCCGCATGGGCTGCGTTTGCTGGGCGGCGGCAGTTTGGGGGTGCTGGCGCCGCGCGCCCGGCTCAACG
>JADGAL010000094.1 GCA_015232025.1 Alphaproteobacteria bacterium | reverse complement strand
CGCCCCCAGCCGCCGCCCGGCGGGCCGGGCTCGGCGGGCATCGGCACGTCGAGCGCCACGCTCCGCCGATTGTCGGGACCCAGCGCGAACAGCGCCGCCGCCGTGGCCATGCCGACCTCGCATTCGGCCTCGGCCCGCGACGGGCCGGTCGGCAGATGGACGTGGACGTCGCCCTCGCGGTAGGTGGCGGCGTGGTGGCGCTCGACCGGCTGGGCGAATCGCACGATCGCTCCATCGACCGACCACGAACGCCGGTCGGTGGCCAGCGTCACCCGGTGGACCAGACTGACCCCCTCGGGATTGGCCGGCCGCAGCGCCACCACCAGCCAGCCGGGACCGGGCGCCCGCGCCGTCGCCTCGATACGGCAAACGCCGCGGCCCGGCGGATCGGCCACCATCAGGACGCGGGTCTCCACCGCCATGCCGCCGCCCTCGACATGGGTCGAGACCGCCAGGTCGTCGTCCATCTCCAGGCGCTGGCGAACCATCGGGGCGCGCGAGGGCAGCAACTCGGCGCCGTCCGAAACCAGCCAGAAATCCAGCGACCAGCCGTCATGCAGCGGCGTCACCAGGCCGCGGGGATCGACGATCGGCAGGTCGGTCATGTCGGGCAGGCCGACCGCCGTCCAATTGCGGTGGGTCAGATTGACATGGGTGATCGAGAAGGCGCGCGGGATGAAGGCCGGATCGGCGGGGTCGAACTGCCGCTCGACCCAATGCGGCCACACCCAATCGCGATTGTGCTGAAGCACCCGGCTATTGAGCAGACCACGCGCGTGGAACACCGCTCCGGCCCGCAAAAGCTCGATCGGCTCGGCCACCTCCGAGGGCTGGGCGAAGCGTTGCAGCCGGGCCAGCACAAGCAGCGGGTCGAGGAAGCCATGCGCCCGCGCCACCCGCCGGACCATGAACCTCCACGGCAGCCATTTCGCCCACACGATCCACCCCGCCGACCGACCCGCCATCCCTGGTCAACAGCGGGACCCGCCGGTCGTTCCGCCGCTTGAAGCGCGGGTCGCGCTCCCCACCTGCCGAAAGACACGGGAGGGCTTCGCGATGCCGAAACGGGTGGCGATTCTGGTGGCCAGCGGCTTCGAGCTGGCGGAATTCGAAGCGATGCGCGAGATCCTGGAGCAGGCCGGGATCGCCGTGCCGGTGGTCTCGGCCAAAAAGCACGAGGTGCGCGGCTGGGACAACACCGACTGGGCCGATTCGGTGCCGGTCGAGGTGGCGGTGCTCGACGCCAGCCCCGCCGACTGGGACGCCGTGATGATTCCGGGCGGCCTGATCGCGGCCGATACCCTGCGCGCCGATCAGCACGCCGTGCGCCTGGTGCGCGACGCCCTCGACCACGGCATCCCCGTCGCCGCGATCGGCCACGCCCCCTGGGTGCTCAGCGAGGCCGGCGCCCTACGCGGCCGCCGGGTGACCTCGCACCCCGCCATCCGCACCGATCTGGAAAACGCCGGCGCCCATTGGCTCGACGAGGCGGCGGTGGTCGATGGCGGCGTCATCACCGGCCGCCACCGTCACGACCTGCCCGACCTGCTGGCCCGGCTGATGCACGCGATCGGTCCGGATCGGGTGGGGCCTTAGCGGCTCAGGCGGCCTCGTTCATCAGGCCGTCGAAGATCACGCCCATGGTTTCCTGATTGGCGTGTCGTCGCGCCATCTGATAGCAGATCTCCAGCAGGCGCCTTCCACCGATCTTCCGGTGCAGGATGATCGAGGAGACCAGAAATAGCGCCGCCGCATCCTGGATCAGATAAACATGCTTCTGATCCAGTGCGTCCGGCTTGAAATGCAGGATTTTAAAACGGCTGAAACGGTAGGCGATCACGCCCGCGATCTTGCCTTCCGATATTCCATGGCTTTGTGAACGCCGGCTCAACAACGCCTTGAAGTCGAGGTCGGCCTCGTCCATCGCCAAGCCGAGTTCACGCCGGCTGATTTCGGCGGCGCTGATATGGAAATGGAATTCCTTCAGAGCTTTTGCAACCGCTTCGACATAGCGGCCAACGATCTGCTCACGCGCCCTTGGGAGCAGCGTCCTGGTCTTTGGGTCGAGCATGGTTCAACCGAAAACCTCGTCGACATCGCCGAGCTCGTCAAAGGGGGTCGGTTCTCGGCAGATCAGATCCTGCAATTCCTGCGGCGTCCCGATGCCGTGATTGAGTTTCAACTCGTCGCGCTGATACTCACCCCACACGACATCCTTGACGAATCGCTGGCGTTCCGCCGGATCATTGATCAGCGCCTCGACACTCGCCATCGAATTCCCTCCGTTGGGCGGCGCGGCGCGCCATCACGAAACCTCACAGTTTGCCGAAACTATAGGTTTGTCCCGGTAGCGTCAACATGAGCTAAGAGACTTTTAAGAGACCGTAAGAGGTTAAGAGCCATTTAAGAGGGCAGCGGCGACACCCCAATCACCACTGGATGCAAATACAGCAGCACGGCATAAAGCAGAACCCCCCCAGCCATCCGCCATGGCCCGATCTGGGCCAGCAGGGCGGGTGGCGGGGTGAGGCGGGGGGCCAGGCGTATCCAGTCTTCGCCCAGGTCGCGGGCGCGGCGGCGGTCGAGCACGCGGGGGCCGCTCAGCGACAAAGCCAGCAGCGGCCCGAACAGCACCAGCGAGGCGAGGTCGCCGTTGGGGAACAGATGGGCGGCGGCCCACAGGGTCAGCGCCCAGATCACCGGATGGTGGACCAGGCCGACGATGCCGGGCCGCGCCGGATTGTAGCGTCGTCGGCCCAGGCCCAGCGAGTAGGGGTTGGGGCTGGACAGGCCGATCACCAGCAGCAGGCAGGCCGGAAGCATGGCGATCGGCGGAACCCAGCGCGTCCAGGGGTCCTGCGGCCACAACTCGACATAGGGCGCCGCCGCATAGGCGTGGGCCAGCCAGGCGACCACCGACAGCGACAGCAGGGTATAGGCGACGAAGAAGCCGCGCGTGCCCAACCGCCGCATCAACGGGCCGCGCAGGCGCGGATTGGCGGGAAGTCCATGCGACAGAAGGAAGGCCGCCATGGCCAGGACGAGGGCGGTCACGCCAGTTTCGCCACCGTTTCGAGAAAGGCGTGGATCAGCCGCGGGTTCTTGATGCCCGGCGCGTCCTCGACGCCGGACGAGACATCGACCGCGCCCGCGCCGCTGGCCGCCACCGCCTGGGCGACGTTTTCCGGGGTCAGCCCGCCGGCCAGCATCCACGGCACCGGCCAAGTGGCGCCGGCCAGCAGGCTCCACTCGAAGGCTTGGGCGTTGCCGCCGGGACGGCTGGCGCCCTTGGGCGGCTTGGCGTCGAACAGCAGCCAGTCGGCCACCTCGGCATAGATTCGGGCCGCCTCGACGTCCTCGGGGCCGGCGATCGGCAGGGCCTTCATCACCGGCAGGCCGTATTCCAGGCGCAGCGCCTCGATCCGCTCGGGCGTCTCGTGACCGTGAAGCTGCAACATGTCGAGACGGACGTCGCGCAGCACGGCGTCGACCAGCCGGTCGTCGGGATCGACCATCAGCCCGACCCGTGTAACGTCCTCGGGCAGGTATTCGATCAGCTTGGCCGCCGCCGCCGGACGCAGAGTGCGCGGCGAGGGTTGGAAGAACACCAGCCCGATGAAGGCGGCGCCGCCGGCCACCGCGGCTTCCATCGCCGGGGCGGTGGTGATGCCGCAGATCTTGGCTTTGACGGTCATGGCTCGATCCCCAATTCCTGGGCGATGCGTCGCGCCGCCAGCACGGGGTCGGGATCGCCGGTGATCGGACGCCCGATCACCAGCCAATTGGCGCCCTGGGCCAGGGCGTCGGCCGGAGTCATGATGCGCCGCTGGTCACCCGCCGCCGACCATGCGGGGCGGATGCCGGGCACCACCAGGGTGAAATCGGGGCCGCACTGGGCGCGCAGGGTGGCCACCTCGTGCGGCGAGCAGACCACGCCGTCAACCCCCGAGTCCTGGGCCAGCGCGGCCAGCCGGCGCACCTGATCCAGCACCGTGCCGGCCACCCCGCAGGCTTCGAGTCCGGGCTGGTCGAAACTGGTCAAGACGGTCACCGCCAGCACCTGGGGGCGCGGCACGCCATGGCGCACCGCCGATTCGGCGGCGGCCTGCGCGGCGGCCTTCAGCATGTCGCGCCCGCCGCCGGCATGCACCGTGGTCATCAAGGGCGCCAGCGGCACCAGGGCGCGCATCGCGCCAGCCACGGTGTTGGGGATGTCGTGCAGCTTGAGATCGAGGAACAGCGGCGGCCCGCCCTCGGCCACGGCGCGGACGCCGTCGGGGCCGTTGGCGATGAAGAATTCCAAACCCAGCTTGATGCCGCCCACCAGGCCGGCGAGCGACTGGGCGAGCACGGCGGCGGCGCCGGCCTCGGTGGTGTCGAGGGCGCAGAAGACGGGGTTGCGCGCGGTCATGGCTGGCCCGGTTCGGTTGGCGGGGCGAGGCGATCGACCTCGCGTTCCAGGTGGGCGGCGCGCCGGGCCTCGGCGCGCGCCTTGGCGCGGTGGCGGCGCCCGGCGATCCAGGCGGCGAGAAGGCCCATCAGGAAGCCGGTCAGCAGCGCCCCCAGCACCACCAGATAGACGGGCAGTTCGGCCGCGATCGGCAGCGGAAAAAGATCGACCGGCACGATCTGGCGGTTCGCCACGGCGAACACCACCAGCACGATGGCGATGGGCAGTCCGATGATCCAGCTCAGCAGACGCAAGGCTTGGTCCTCACTCGTCTTCGGTGTTCAGCCGTTCCCGCAACTGTTTGCCCGTCTTGAAGAAGGGCACCACCTTCTCGGCCACGTCGACGGTGGCGCCGGTGCGCGGATTGCGCCCCAGGCGGGCGTCGCGCCGCTTGATCGAGAAGGCGCCGAAGCCGCGCAGCTCGACCCGGTCGCCACGCGCCAGGGCGTGGGCGATCTCATCGAATATGGTGGTGACGATCCGCTCGACGTCGCGCTGATAGAGATGCGGGTTCAACTCGGCGAGCCGGGCGATAAGTTCCGACTTTGTCATTGGCGATCCTGCTGGAGCCTTCCGTTCCGTGGTCTCAGCGTGCCAAAGCGTTAACGGTGCGTCAAGCCCACGCCTTTGGAAAACAACGATTTTCCAAGCGAAGGTGAAAAAAGGTGGGGCGCCCCCACACGTCGGGGGCGCCCCATTCGATCAATCGCGCCAATCGGCCCGATTTCTACTTGTCTTCGGCGGTGGTCTCGCGGTCCTCGCGGGCCTGCTTGATCGCCGCGCCCAGGATATCGCCCAACGAGGCGCCCGAGTCGGACGAGCCGTATTCGGCCATCGCCTGCTTCTCCTCGTCGATCTCGCGCGCCTTGACCGACAGGGCCAGCTTGCGCGAGGCGCGGTCGACCGAGGTCACCTTGGCGTCGAGCTTCTCGCCGACGGCGAACCGCTCGGGCCGCTGGTCGGAACGATCGCGCGCCAGTTCGGCCTTGCGGATGAAGCCCGAAACGCCGTCGACCGCCACTTCGATGCCGCCCTCGGTGATCTGCGTCACGGTGCAGGTCACCACGTCGCCCTTCTTCAAGGCCGACATGGCCTCTTGGAACGGATCGGCGGAAAGCTGCTTCATGCCCAGCGAGATGCGCTCTTTCTCGATATCGACGTCAAGCACCTTGGCCTTGACCACGTCGCCCTTCTTGAAGGTGGCGATCGCCTGCTCGCCGGGCTTTTCCCAGTCGATGTCGGACAGGTGGACCATGCCGTCGATCTCGCCGGGCAGGCCGACGAACAGACCGAACTCGGTGATGTTCTTGACCTCGCCCTCGACCACGGAACCGGCCGGGAAACGGTCGACGAAGCGTTCCCAAGGATTGTCCATCGTCTGCTTCAGGCCAAGCGAGATGCGGCGCTTCTGCGGATCGACGTCCAGCACCATCACCTCGACCTCTTGCGAGGTGGAGACGATCTTGCCGGGATGGACGTTCTTCTTGGTCCAGCTCATCTCGGAGACGTGCACCAGACCCTCGACGCCCGGCTCCAGCTCGACGAACGCGCCGTAGTCGGTGATGTTGGTCACGCGGCCCGTGAACTTGGCGCTGACCGGGTACTTGCGCTCGACGCCTTCCCAGGGATCGGCCTCGAGCTGCTTGATGCCCAGCGAGATGCGCTGCGTCTCGGGATTGAAGCGGATCACCTGGACCTTCACCGTCTGGCCGATATGCAGGGCCTCGGACGGGTGGTTGATGCGCTTCCAGGCGATGTCGGTGACGTGCAACAGGCCGTCCACGCCGCCCAGATCGACGAAGGCGCCGTAGTCGGTGATGTTCTTGACCACGCCTTCCAGGACCTGACCCTCGCGCAGCGACTCGATCAGCTCGGACCGCTGCTCGGCGCGGGTCTCTTCCAGAACGGCGCGGCGCGACACCACGATATTGCCGCGCGACCGGTCCATCTTCAGGATCTGGAAGGGCTGCGGGGTGCCCATCAGGGGGGTGATGTCGCGAACCGGGCGGATGTCGACCTGGCTGCCGGGCAGGAAGGCCACGGCGCCGGAAAGGTCGACGGTGAAGCCGCCCTTGACGCGGCCGAAGATCACGCCGCTCACGCGCTGGGTATCCTGGAACGCCTTTTCAAGCTGGGTCCAGGCCTCCTCGCGGCGGGCCTTCTCGCGGCTCAGCATCACTTCGCCGTTGCGGTCCTCGTAGCGCTCGACATAGACCTCGACCTCGTCGCCGGGCTTGATCTCGGCGGGACGACCGGGCGGGGCGAATTCCTTCAGGGGCACGCGCCCCTCGGACTTGAGTCCGACGTCGATCAGGGCGAAATCGCCGTCAACGGCGACGACCAACCCCCGGATCACGGTACCTTCGAAAGCGTTGGCGGCGCCCAGGCTCTCTTCAAGGAGAGAGGCGAAGTCCTCGGACGCCGGCATCTGGTTCTGAATGGCATTGGCCATGAGTCGAATATTCCTTTCAGTCTGCGTTCGTTACGGGCCAACCGGTTGGTTCCGGCGGTCTTCAGCCGTGAAATGCCTCGAATGCGCGACGGCCCTGGTTCAGGCGTCGCGGGTACGCGAGGAGATGTGCTTGAGGGCGGCGGCGAAAGCCGCATCCGCATCGAGCAGCGTGGTGTCCAGCACGAAGGCGTCTTCGGCCGGCACCAGAGGCGCCACGCTCCGCTGGCTGTCGCGGGCGTCGCGGTCCTTCATGTCCTGAAGAACGCGCTCATGTATAGTCTCGACGCCCCTTTCCCGCAACTCCTTAACACGGCGATCAGCCCTCTTTTCCAGGCTGGCCGTCACAAAGAGCTTGGCGTCGGCGTCCGGGCAAACCACCGTCCCGATGTCGCGCCCGTCAAGGATGGCGCCCCGCGCGCCGCCCGGCGGCCGCTTGGCGAAGCCGCGTTGAAAATCCAGCAGCGCGGCCCGCACCGCCGGGATCGCCGCCACCTTCGAGGCGGCCACGGCGGCGGCGTCGCACCGCAGATCCGCGTCGTCGAGGGCGTGCGGCGACAGGGCGCGGGCTTCGGTCTCGGCGGCCGTCGGATCGGACGGGTCCAGGCCCCGCCTCAAGACCGCCATGCCGACCGCGCGGTACAGCATCCCGGTGTCGAGATAGGCGAGCCCCAGCTCGGCCGCCAAGCGGCGGGCCAGGGTTCCCTTGCCCGAGGCGGCCGGGCCGTCGATGGCCAGCAGCAGCGTCTCGCGTTTCATCCAGCCACCTCGTCCGGTTCGGTGATGGTGGCGCCCAGGCCGTTCATCAAGGCGGCGAAGCCGGGAAAACTGGTGGCGATCGGCTGGCCGTCGTCGATCGCCACCGGCCGCTCGGCCACCATGCCCAGCACCAGGAAGGCCATCGCGATGCGGTGATCCAGATTGGTGCGGATGGTCGCGCCGCCTTCGGGCGGACGGCCGTCGCCATGGACGATCAGGTCGTCGCCTCGCACCTCGACCCGCACGCCGCAGGCCGCGAGGCCCTCGGCCATCGCGGCGAGGCGGTCGCTTTCCTTGACCTTCAACTCGGCCAAGCCGCGCATCCGGGTGGTGCCGCGCGCCAGGGCGGCGGCGATGGCCAGGATCGGATATTCGTCGATCATCGAGGGGGCGCGGGCGGCCGGCACGTCGACCCCGGTCAGCGCGCCGTGGCGGATCACCAGATCGGCGACCGGCTCGCCGGCCTGGTCGCGGCGGTTCCGCAGTTCGATCTCGGCGCCCATCTCGGCCAGGGTCTCGTACAGGCCGAAGCGCAGGCGGTTGCAGCCCACGCCCTCCAGCACGATCTCGGACCCCGGCACGATCAGCGCCGCCACCGCCGGAAAGGCCGCCGAGGACGGGTCGGCCGGTACCGTGACGTGGCGTCCGGTCAGTTCGGGATAGCCGGTCACCGAGACCACCCGGCCGCCGCCCGCCGTCGATTCGACGCGCAGGTCGGCGCCGAAATGGCGCAGCATCAATTCGGTGTGGTCGCGGGTCGGCTGCGGCTCGATCACCGTGGTCTCGCCGGCCACGTTCAACCCGGCCAGCAGGATCGCCGACTTGACCTGCGCCGAAGGCACGGTCAGATCCCAGGCGAGCGGCGTGGGCGTCGCCGTGCCGGTCACCGCCAGCGGCAGCCGGACCCCCGAGCGGGCGGTGATCACCGCTCCCATGCGGCCCAGCGGCTCGGCCACCCGGCGCATCGGGCGCGAGCGCAGGGATGCGTCGCCGGTCAGGAAGGTGGTGAAGCCGTGCGTCGCCACCAGCCCCATCAGCAACCGCGCGCCGGTCCCGGCGTTGCCCATGTCGAGCACGTCGTCGGGCTCGGCCAGGCCGCCGACGCCGCGGCCGTACAGCCGCCAGCGTCCCGACTCCAGCCGCTCGACCAGGGCGCCGAGCTGGCGCATCGCCCGCGCGGTGCGCAGCACGTCCTCGCCCTCGAGCAGTCCCTCGACCGTGCTTTCGCCCACCGCCAGGGCGCCCAGCATGAGGGCCCGGTGCGAAATCGACTTGTCGCCGGGGGCGCGGGCGCGGCCCGACAAAGGGCCGGCTTTGGCGGATACCATCTGTGCGGCCATGGGGTTCCCTTTCGGCCTGAAACTCTGACGGCGCTTGACTTACCACAGCTTTCCCCGCATGGGGAGGGGGCGAGGTCGAGAGCCGGCCTTGCCCGCGCGCCGCCCGCCGATTTAGGTTTTGACAGCCGTCGACGAACGTGGCAAATGGCCGAACAGACCATGCTCGACCCACAGCCGGGAGGAAGTACGGGTGGCAAAGCCGGAATGGGGTGTGAAGCGTACCTGCCTGACCTGCGGCGCGCGCTTCTACGACATGAAGAAATCGCCGATCATCTGCCCGAAATGCGACGGAACCGTCGAGCCGGAGGTGCCGTTCAAGGCCCGCCGCTCCCCGGCCCCCGAAAAGGCCGTCGCGGCCCCGGTCAAGGTCGCCCCGGTCGAGGCCGAGGAGATCGACGCGGCCGAGGAGCCGGAAGGCCCGATCGACGACATCGATGGCGGTGACGACGACGAAAGCGGCCTGATCGAGGACGCGTCCGACCTTGGCGAGGACGACGACGACATGGCCGAGGTGATGGAACACATCGACGAGGACATCGACGACGAGGTTTGACCTCGACGGACATCAAACAGTCGGGATTTCAAAGGGTTCACGGGCACAATATTTCGCTTGCGCGAAGGCCCCGAGTTCCCTATGTTCCCGGCCCACGCGGTGCCCCATCGCCGCGCACGAGACACCAAGGGGCCATAGCTCAGTTGGGAGAGCGCTTGAATGGCATTCAAGAGGTCGTCGGTTCGATTCCGATTGGCTCCACCAAATCCGAAGGGCCGGTCCAGCGATGGACCGGCCCTTTTGGTTTTTGGGATAGTAGACAGGCCGAGGAAAGGCGCGATCGGTGCGAGGCCGGCCTGGATTGCACTTTCCGGCTGTCCTTTTTGTTGCCATAGCGCGCAAATAGCAGTACCTAGAAGCCTGATTATGGCGATCAGACTGGAGAGTGCTCGCATGCGCCAGCATACCGTGACGTTTGCGAATTTTCTTTGTCATTTCGGCAATGCGAACCTTCTCGATCTCGCCGAAGAAGTGGTCATACCGGCAATCTTGAAAAGCCGCGTACGTAGATACGGCGAGACCTCTTACCGATTGCACGACACAAAGCTCGAAAATCTTGGAAACGACGAAAAACCAAAATTGGCATTGACGGGCCAATTTATAAAGACGTTGTCGTTAACGCGCTCGCAGATTTACGTCGATGGCAAGGGCATAGAGAAAAGCGAGGCATCCATTGAAAGCGCTCCATCCGTATTTTTCGTTTTATATCTCCACAATCATAGGCTTGTCTATTTTGCTGAGACGGCATTTGCGCCCGATCTGAAGGCATTTTCGGCAACAGTGCAGCGTTTTCTTCTTGATGCACATTGCGAATATGTGAATAAAATATATAAAGCCCGCCGCAGTGCTGGTGAAAAGGTTACTAAGCGTGAAATCTATATAGAGACGCCAAAGCCAATTGTATCGATTGTACCACTTCCGAGCCACGACGATATCGCATCCTTTATAAATCGTTATGCTAAACTGAAGAAAATTCGGTTCAAGCTGCTCAAGCCGAATGCCGATATAGAGGGCCACAAGCTTTGGGAAGACTTTCGCTCTTATCAAAGCCCGCTCATGCCAGAGGTCATGGTCGTTGATGTCTATAATCCAAATGGAATTCCTAAGCCTGCGGCCATTGGACATGTATCAGACGCAGCGAAATCTGGAAACCAAATAATAAGCCTTTCTGGGCAGGACAAGGATGGAAACAGCGTAAATGGCAACAATGAT
>JADGAL010000093.1 GCA_015232025.1 Alphaproteobacteria bacterium | reverse complement strand
GGCACCGTCCACCATTCGGGCGGCGGCGCCACCACCTGGTACCGCTTCGCCCAGGCCATCTTCGCCCACGCCGCCGCCGCCGGCCGCACGGTGCCGGCCGAACTGGTCGCCATCCCGACCAGCGGCTATCCCACCCCGGCCCGCCGCCCGGCCGATGGGCGGCTGGACTGCGCGCGCTTCACCGCCCGTTTCGGCGTGGCGCCAACCGCCTGGGAAGACGCCCTGGCGCGCATGATGACGTCGATTCTGGCGGTGTGATCAACCCAACGCGAAATTGGTCGAAGTCAGCGAGGTGCCGTCGATCACCGCGAGCAGCTTGACGTCGGCCGCCGCCACCGCGCCGACCGCCGACACGGTGATGTAATAGAGCCCGGTCTGCGACGCGCTGTTGGCGACCACCAGGGCGTTGCCGGCGCTGGTCACGTTGCCGATCGCGGTGCGGAAGGCGGCGAAATTGGCGTCGGTCAGCGAAGACAGCGTGCCCGACAGGAAGACCAGCTCGTCGGTGGCGAGGTCGACCGCGCCGCCGGCCCGCGTGGCGGTGCCCAGAACGCTGTTGGCGTTGGCGTCCAGCGCGGTGCGCAGCGCGCCCGACAGCACGATGGTGTCGCCGCTGGCGTGGAAGTTCTGGACGGAATCGTAGCCCGAATTGGTGGCCGCCGCCGAGCCGTCATCGACCGTGCCGAACACCACTTGGTTCAGCGTGGTGCCGCTGTCGAGGGTCAGCGAATCGCCGCCCGCCCCGCCCTGGAAGCGAATCGCCGATTGCCACACCGTGACCGTGTCCGCGTTGGCGCTGCCGGTCAGGGTGTCGACCGTCGAGACCAGCAGCGCATTGCCGCTGCCCGACAGGGTGATGACGTCGGCCAGCGCGCCGCCGATCAACGTCTCGACGCCCGAGACGGTCACCGTGTTGGCGCGCCCGTTCAGGGTGACCTGGTCGTTGCCCGTGGTGCCGGCGATGGTTTCGACCAGATCGACGAAAATGGTGGTGCCGCCGGTGAGGGTGAGTTCGTCGTTGCCCGAGCCGCCGATCAGCGTCTCGATGCCCGAGACGAGCACGGTGGCCGAGGATTGCAGCACCACCGAATCGGCGCCCGCCCCGCCGATGATGGTCTCGAACGAGGACAACAGCGTGCCGTTGCCCTGGCTGCCGAAGGTCACCTGATCGTTGCCGGTGCCGCCGATCAGGGTGTCGATCGAGGACGCCCACAGGGTGATTCCGGCCGATCCCGAAAAGGCCACCCGGTCGGCCCACGAGCCGCCTTGCAGCGATTCGACCGCCGACACCGTCACCGTGGCGCTGGCGGTGCCCAAAGGCGCCGCGGCGAAGGTCAGGAAATCCAGGCCGGCGCCGCCGGTGATCGTCTCGACCGCGCTGATCGCCATGGTGGTGCCACCCACCGCGAGCGTCACGACATCGGTGCCGGTCCCGCCGACCAGCGTCTCGATGGCCGCGACGATGATCGTGTTGCCGCGATTGCCAAGCGACACGCGGTCCAGGCCGGTGCCGCCGAGCAGCGTTTCGATGCTGGCCAGGATGATCGTGTTGCCGAGATCGGCCAGGGTGACGGAGTCGGTGCCGCCCGAACCGATCAGGGTTTCGATCTGGCCCACCACCATGGGCAGGCTGGACGCCGTGGCGATGGTCACGAAATCGTTCGAGGCGGCCCCGGTCAGGGTCTCGATGAACCTGATCAGAAGCGAGCTGCTGCCGCCGAACAGGCGGACCTCGTCGGCCCCGCCACCGCCGGTCAGCGTCTCGACTCCCGCGATGGTGGTGGTGTGGGCGTTGCCCAGGGTGATGTGCTCGGCGCCGGCCCCGCCGGTCACCGTATCGACTCCCGAGATCAGCATGGTGGCGCCGCGCGCCCCCAGCACCACGGAATCCGCGCCGGCCCCGCCGTACAGCGATTCCACGCCGGCCAGGATCATGGTGTTGCCGTTGTCGTGCAGACCGACCACGTCGATGCCCGTGCCGCCGATCAGCGTCTCGACCGACAGCACGGTGATGGTGTTGCCGCGGTTGCCAAGGAATATCCAGTCGGCGCCCGAGCCGCCCAGCCACGCCTCGAGCGCGGCGATGGTGACCACGCCGCCAGTGGTTCCCGAATCGATCACCACGTCGACGCCCGCGCCGCCGATCATCGTATCGAGGCCGGCCACGGTGATCGTGTTGCCGCGGTTGCCGAGATCGATCCAGTCGCCCTCGGCGCCGCCGATCAGCGTCTCGACGGCGGCGACGATCATGCGGGTCGCGGCCGCTAAGACGACATGGTCGGTCGAGGCGCCGCCGATCAGCGTCTCGATGGCGCGCACGGTGACGGCGTTGGCCGCCGTCGCGGGCAGATTGATCCAATCGCCACCAGCGCCGCCCACGACATCGGTGTCGGCGGTGGTGAGGGTCATGGTGTTGCCACCGTCACCGAGAGTCAGGGTTGCCATGGTCCTCGTCTCATCCCCTCTTCGCACGCCCGCATTCTGCCATAGCGGCCTTGGCGCGGCCATGGCGTTCGGGTACGGTCGCCGCGCACCACGGAGCGGCCGCCATGCATTACGACTTCATTGTGAAGGTTCCCCTGACGACTGGCGAGACGAGCTTTACGCTGTCGCTCGAAACCAACGTTCCGATCAACCGCATGATCATCGAGCACATCGTCAACGGCATGCATTACGAGCCGGACGTCGCCGCCCTGGTGCTCGCCGCCCTGCGTCCGGGCGACACCTTCGTCGACGTGGGCGCCAATATCGGCTACTTCACCTGCCTGGCGGCCGCCCTGGCCGGTCCCGGCGGCCGCGTGGTCTCGATCGAGCCCTCGCCCGCCAACCTGCCCCATCTGCGGCACAATCTGGCCGTCAACGGCTTCGGCAACGTCACCCTGGTGCCCGTCGCGGTCTCGAACCAGCCGGGCGAGGTGGATTTCTGGATCAACGATCGGGACGGCGGCGGTAGCGCGCTGTGGGACCCGAAGGCGTTCCCCGGCAATGCGCCCAATCAGGCGCGGCACGTCCGCCTGCGCGCCACCACGCTCGACGATCTGGCGGTCGAGCATGGCTTTTCGGCCGGCGTGCGGATCATCAAGATCGACACCGAGGGGGCCGAGGCGCTGATCCTGTCCGGAGCCGCAAGCCTCCTCGATCCGGCCCGCACGCCTTTCGTGATCTGCGAGCTTCACTGGATGGGCCTGGGCCAGCTCGGCCATTCCGCCGAGAGCCTGCGCGCCCTGATGCTGGCGGCCGGCTATCACACCTTTCTGCTGCTGCCCGACGGCGGCCTGCCGAAGCTGTTGCCGCCCCACACGACGTTGCGTTCCGCCACCATCCCCAACATCCTGTTCTCGACGATCGACGCGGTCGGCGCGGTGTGGCCGCACGAGGACATCGACCTGCGAAAATTCCGCAAGCCGGGCACCAAACGCGTGGCGTTCTGACCGGCGAGCCGTCTCGCCTCTACGGTCGCTCGGCGAGGAAGGCGCGGAAGCGGCTGGTCGCCTCGCTCACCGCGAGGGCGAGCAGGCGGGCGCCGTGTTCGGGCCGGGCCAGGGAGGGGTCCGAGGCGATCCGGCCATCGGGATAAAGCCTGCGGAAATCCGCCGCGTCGCCGAACCCCCGGCAGGTCGGGTCGAAATCGCCAAGCGTGGCCGTCTTGGCCGCCATCTCGGGATGCAGATGCCGTGTGACGGCGATTTCGGGCGGCGTCGCGTGGGCGCCGCAACGATCGCCGTAAAGCTCCTTCGACAAGGCCACCACCTCGTCGCCGTCCCACCAGTTGTGGATGGCGAAGGACAAGCCGCCGTCGCGGCCGGCCAAGCTGGCCTCGGCATGGATTTCCGAGAACGCCGCCTGAAGGGTGGCGATGTTGCCGCCATGGCCGTTCAGGAAGAAGAACCGCGCGAAGCCGTGGCGCCGCAACGAGGCGACCAGATCGCCGACCACCGCGATCAGCGTCGACGGCCTGAGCGTGATGGTGCCGGGAAACGCCAGATGATGCTGCGCCATCCCAAGCGCCAGGGTCGGCGCGACCAGGGTGTCGGCGGCTTCGCCGACGCCCTTGGCCACCGCCGCGGCGCACAAGGCGTCGGTGCCGATCGCCCCGGTCGGGCCGTGCTGCTCGGTCGAGCCGATCGGCACGACGATGGCGTCGGATGTCCGCAAACGGGCGGCCACTTCGGGCCATGTACATAGGGCGAGCAGCATCGGATCACCTTTCTCGGGACGTGAAGATCAGCCAGGGTTCGACTCCCCGACCCTCCCACTGGGCGACCGCCCGGTCGATCTCCTGCAGGCGGCGCAGGACGGGATAGGCGGCGATCGGGCGCGTTTCGGGCCACACCACCTCGATGTCGTGGGTGGCGGCGAAATGTTCGACGAGCCCCAGAGCCGAACGGCCATGGGTCTCGACGACGAAGTCGGCGGCGGCCAGGGCGGCGGGCTCGGTGGCTCCGAACAGGGCCGTCTCGGCGCCCTCGATATCGACGATGAACAATGTTCCGGGCCGCGCCAGCGCGGTCAGCCGCTCGGGCGCGCATTCCCCCTCCAGCGAGACCAGCCCCTCGACGCCGTTGGCGCGGGCGCCGCGCAAGGCGATCTCGCGGGCTTCGGCCGAGACGTCGAAACCCAGCACCGGCTTGCCGAAGCGCCGCGCCAGCCCGACCACGTACCACCCCTCGGCGGCGCCAAGGTCGACGACGCGCTCGCAGGCGGGAACACGCGCGGCCAGCGGCGCCTGAAGCTCGTGCTCGTAGGATCCGATCAGACGGGGCAAGGCGTGGCTGCCCGCCGATTCGTGCGACAGGATCATTCCCTGGAACAGCCCGTAGGCGACCCGGTCTCCCAGGACGTTGCGCAACGAGTGGTGCAGGACCTCGTGTCGGAACGACAGCACATGCGCGAACAGGCTGCTGTTGGGAACCAGGCTGTCGTCGATCAGCGTCCGCGCCTCGGCGAGCAGAGCGGCGTTGACGGCGCGCAAGACCGGCTTGGGAATCGACAGCGGCAGGAAGTGGAGGGCCGCTTCGAGTTCGGCGCGCAGGGCGGTGGTGTCGGGCGGCATGGTCAAAATCCCGTCTCGGCCGGTTCGGGCAGAAAGCCGCCGGATTGGCGGGTCCACAGGGCGGCGTAGCGGCCACCGGCGGCCAGCAACTCGTCGTGGCGACCCTGCTCGACGATCCGTCCGCCCTCGAGATAGAGCACCCGGTCGGCATGGCGGATGGTCGACAGGCGATGCGCGATGGCGATCACGGTGCGCCCCTTCATCAGGTCGCGCAACGGTTCTTGGATCAGGTGCTCGGTTTCCGAATCGAGCGCCGAGGTCGCCTCGTCGAGCACCAGGATCGGCGGGTCGGCCAGGAAGGCGCGGGCGATGGCGACGCGCTGGCGCTCGCCGCCCGACAGCCTGATACCGTGCTCGCCGACCACGGTCTCGTAGGCGGTCGCCCGGCGCATGACGAAGTCGTGGCAATGGGCGCGGCGCGAGGCTTCGACCAACGCCTCCTCGTCCGCCTCGGGGCGGGCATAGGCGATGTTGTCGCGAATCGTGCGGTGGAACAGGCCGGGTGATTGCGGCACCTCGCCAATCGCGCGCTGCAGGCTTTCCAGGGTCACCGCGGCGATGTCCTGGCCATCGATCAGGATGCGGCCGCCCCGCGGCTCCCAGTGGCGGCGCAGCAGGCGGACCAGAGTGCTCTTGCCGGCCCCCGAAGGCCCCACCAGGGCCACCGTCTCGCCGCCCCGCACGTCCAGATCCAGGGACTCGAACACCGGCGCGCCGTCAGCATGGGCGAACGACACCGACTCGAACTGGATGCGTCCCGCGGTCACCCGCAGCGGCACGGCGCCGGGGCGGTCGACGATCTCGTGCGGGCGGGTCAACAGGGCGATCGCCTCGCCCAAATTGCCGACCTGCTCGTACCAGTCGACGAAGCGGCCGGACAGATTCCACACATTGAGCGCCACCAGATTGGCCAGCGAAAACACCATCACGAAATCCGCGGTGGTCATCCGGCCCGCCACCACTTCACCGACCGCCAGCGCCACCAGGCCGATCTGAAAGGCCAGCGTCGCGTTGTATTGCACCAGATGCAGCGAGATGACGAACCAGCGCAGCCGCTGCGAGGTCTCGCATTCGCGGCGCAGCAGTTCGGCCAGCCGGCCGCGCTCGCGCTCGCGGGCCGCGAAGGCGCGCACCAGGTCGGCGTTCGAGATGGCGTCGACCAGCCCGCCGCCGACCTGGGAGACGCTGTCCGAGAATTGCGCCGCCATGCCCAGCAGACGGCGCGAGAACCAGGCCGAGGCCAACAGGAACACCGCCGTCCAGATCACCAGCAGTCCGGCGAAGGCCCAGTGCGCCTGGGCCAGCAGCGCCAGGCCGATGCTCAGGATGACGACGATGCGCACCACGTCGTTGGCGAAGATGGTGACCAGCGCCATGCAGGAATCGGGCGCCTGCTTGATCTTCTGGCCCAGCCGGCCGGCGAAGTTGTCTTGGAAATAACGCGGCGCGTGCTCGAGCACATACGAGAACAGCCAGGACTGCACCGCCGCCCGCAGCACCGGCGTGGTGCGCGCGTCGACCGCCTGGGTGGCCCGGTTGAACAAGGCCGAGCCGACCCACATCAGGCCAAGAACGACCGTCCAGCGCGCCACCTCGGCCGGCCATCCCGCGCCGCCGCCGTCGAGGGCCTGCAACGCGGTGATCAGATTGCGCAGCGCGACCGGCTCCATGCCCATCAGCCCCATCGCCCCCACCACCGTGAGGGCGTAAAGCAGGACATGCGGCCAGAACCGTCGTCTTAGGAACAGAAACAGGAAGGCGCCGGGGCCATGCGGCACCCGACCGCCGAAATCCCGCCAGGAAAGCCGTTCGGGCGCGATGGCGGACATGAGCGGGTGCGTGATCCCCGACTCGCGGATCAGATGTTGTTCAGGTCGACATCACCATGCCGGAAAGGAATCCAGTCCTTGTACTCCGGGCGCCATTGCAGGCCGTAGGGGTTCTTGAAGAACACCTTGACCGGCGGCGATCCACCCTCGCCGCGGGTCCGGTCGACGTCGACCATCGGCGACTTTGCGAACACCTCGGCGAAATACTCGTCCTGCGGCACGTCGCGCCCCGCCTTGGTCGCGTACTCGCGAGCCGTGTCGCTCAGTGCGTAGGCCTCGAGAACTTCGTTGAAATGACCCATGTCTCTCTCACGCCGTGATGGTCCGGTCGGGGGCATTGTTGAGCCACCCGACCGGGAAAATCAAGCCTGGGCGATCAAGAGCCCCATCATTCGATCGCTTCGGCGGCCAGGCGCTTGCGCAGGGCGTGATAGCTGGCCAAAACATTGAGCCCACGCGGCTCGCGCAGCAGCATGCCGGCCAGGAACGAGGCGCGGCCGACGCGGATCTCATGGGCGGGCTTGGCGGCCGCCACCACGGCGGCGAGGGCGGCGGCCTCGCGACCGTGACGTTCGCAGCCGGTGCGCCAGGCCCATTCCGACAGGCCCATCCGCAAGGCGAGAATGCGCGCCGCGTCGACCACGTCGCCCGACCCGGCGCGGGTGGGATCGTCGATCAGCAGGTAATCGCGCAGGATGTCGGCGAGCGGCGGATGCACCAACAGCACCTGGCGCGCGACGAGTCCGGCGGCGGGCGGCGACCGATGCGAGGTCGGCCGCGACACGGTGTCGATCCCAGGTAGGGACGGCGGGCGCGCGGCGGGGACGAAGCCGGCTACGCCGTCTTGCCGAGCGGAATACGATGATTGATTTGACGTTGTAGTCTTTTCACGGACGCCGGTTTCCGCCTGGCCGGAAGTCTTTTCCACTTCGGGAAGGGTCAGGTGGGCGTAGGACAGCAGATTGATCTCCCCGGCCAGCCGCATGAGAGTCTCGGCCATCTCCGCCAAGCGGGATTCGGTGCCGGCCTGGTCGTCGGTATGGCACGGATCGCGCTCGATCAGGCGCCGCGCCTCGGCCCAGTCGCCCTCGGCGCGGCGAAGCGCGTCGGCGGCCTGGCCGGCCGCCCGGATCAGCGCGCCCTGGTCGGGACGCTCGGCGGCGACGATGTCCAACGCGTCGAAGGCGGTGCGGATGTCCTGCACCGCCACCGTGATGGCGCGCATGCTCTCCTTCAGCCGCTGGCGGCGTCGCGCCATCTCGGCCGCCTGCCTGGCCCAGGCCTCGGCGCCCGCCTTGACCGGCGAGAGGTCGATGCCGTAAGCGGCGACCACGGCGCCGCGGCCATCGCGGATCGGCGTGCGTCGGTTGCCCGGCCCGCGCTCGACATGGATCACCCCGGCCACCTGAAGCGCCCGCAGATGGTTGCGCACCGTGCGTTCGGAAACCCCCAGGCAGCCGGCCAACTCGGCGTTGCCGGGATAGACCAGCGGCCGCTCCCCCTCGCGCCAATGGTCCGGCCGGCTATAGTCGAACAGCAGTTCCAAGGTCGCCAGGGCCTCGCGCGGAAACGGCAGGTTGGCGCCAAGGCGGCGCAACGGTTCGAGCAGGCGCTTGGGGTGCCCCGCGCCGTCGCCCATCCCCGCGAAGGTGGCGGCGGTGATCGCCGCGTCGAAATGGCCGAAGCTTTTGCGGCAATGCCCGGTCGGCGGCCGTTTCGCCGCGCCCGGGTCGGCGGCTCTGCCTGAACGCATCTGATCCCTCCTCCGCGCGGTGCGCAGAGAACGGCCTAGCAGAGCGGCATTCCGAGCCGGCCGCCGCGGGGGGCGATATTTCTAGTGATTCTTTTAAGGAATCGCCGGCTTCCCCGAAAGCCTCGCAACCCATTGGCCGAACAGGCTTTTTCCGAGGGTCCGATTTTTGTTTGGTGACCGATCCCCCCGATCCGGGTGACTGATTCCCCCGACCTGGGTGACGCGTGACCCCGACCGCTTCCGCCCCGCCGGGACGGATCGAGGTGGATAACCCCGACTCTATGCGCGCTTGGCATAATCGCGACTCGCCCGGATCGCTTGGGAGCGGTTTTCGCGAGACGGATGACCCCGACTTTATAAGCCCCAGGAATATCGTGGCGGCCGTCCGAGCGTAATGTCCCCGACTCTATGCCGCCGGCCGCGCCGCCCGCCACCTCGGGGGTTGTGCGCAAATGGATTTGGAAGACCTGAAGCGGCGCTACGAGGAGGGCTTCGCCCGGCTGTTGGGCGGCCGACCCGGCGAGGCGATGGCGCTTTGGGACCCGCTGATCGACGACGATGCCGGCATGGTGCCGCCCGACCGCCTGCTGACCATCGCCCATCGTCTGGCCGAGCGCGCCGAACGCGACCCTGACGTGGTCGTTCGTGGTCAGGGCGGTGGAAGCCGCCCGCCTTCGCGGTTTGGACAATGTCCACGCGCTCACGCTGCTGGCCATCGGGCTTTCGCTGACGTACCGGCGCGCCGAGGCCCTGGCCGCCGCCGAGGCCCTGGTGATCCACACGCCCGGCGAATGGCTGTCATGGAGACGCGTTCCAGGCCCTTCTGGCGGCCGGCGACCTGGACGCGGCCGAAGCGGTCGGGCGGAGCATTCTGGCGGCGATCTCGCCGAGCGCGCCGTTCCAGCCGCCGACCGAATTCCCGCGCCAGCCCGATCGCGCGCTGATCTACATCCACACCCCGAAGACCGGCGGAAGCTCGATCAACAAGGCGGTCGTCGAACTGGGCGCGCTGAACGCCGGCCACCGTTATCTCACCCGCGGGACCAGCCATCTTGATGCCTATTACGTCATGAACGAGCCGTCGGCTCTTTCCCTGTCCTCGGTGGCGGGCGAGGGAAGCCGGATATTCTCCTCGGTCAGGAACATTCACGCCCATCTGTTCAGCTTCTACCACTGGGCGCGGCGGGGATTGCCGGGAAGCTGGGTGCTGCATTCGGTGTGGGCCAACCGCTGGAACTTCGAAGGCTGGTTGTCGCACGTCGCCGAGAGCGACGAGACCTGGGTCTCGAAGGGGATGGTCTTCTTCCAGCTCTTCGAGGAGCTGTCGGGCGAAATCGCCGTCGACTGGATTTTGCGAACCGAAAGCCTGCAACGCGACGTCGGGGCCATGTGCGCCGCCTGGGGTCTGAGCGCGCCGGCCATCCCGCACGAGAACCGCGGCGGTCACGGCGACCACCGCCGCCACTACACGCCGCGCATGGTCGACCTGGTCGAGACGACTTGGGCCGACGACATCCGGCTGTTCGGCTTCGATTTCGAGAAAGGCTACCGCGACGGCCCCGCGGCCCTCCACGGCGACACCGCCGCCATGAAGGGGCGGGTGCGCTACGACCGCGTCACCCGGCGCGCGCGCTTCGTCCACGCGCCCGATAACCCCGACGCCGCCGCTCTTCGCGCCGGATGACCCCGACATTATGCCCGCCAGGAATGAGCCGGGCGAGCGCGATGACCCCGACGTCATTCCAACGCCCAGTGGCGCCACCGCGCCAAATCGAGGCCGCGGCGTGACCGATCACCCCGACTCGGACGCCGTCCGGGAATATTCGAGATCTGGGCCGGACGCGGCGGACGGGTGCGTGACGGCGCTTTGCCGCTGGAATATCCGTCGAATGCGCCGTGGTCCCCGGCTTCCGGGAATGTCCGATAATCTTCCATTATCGGACGTCGGCGCTTTGCGGTGGTGGCGGGCCGGCTTCCCGGTCAAAATCGGCCACCCGCGCCGCCGCCGGAGAGCCCGCATGCCCCTGGAGTTCGACGACGACCTCGCCTGCGCCGTGTTCGACGCCGGTCGCCTGCTTCAGCCGATCGCCGCGATCGTCGGCGCGGCGGCGCCCGCCCCCCACACGGGGCTGTGGATCGACCGCCTCGCGGTCCGCTCCGCCG
>JADGAL010000092.1 GCA_015232025.1 Alphaproteobacteria bacterium | reverse complement strand
TGGGAGGTGAGGGAGTCATGACCGAAATTCCGCTGGGCCGCCGCCGGCCTCCGCGCTGCCCGATCTGCGGCGCCACGCCCGAGCCGCGCTTCCATCCGTTCTGCTCGGCGCGCTGCGCCGATGTCGATCTGAACCGGTGGTTGACCGGCGTCTACGCCATCCCGGCCTCGGAAAGCGAGGACGACGACCAGGAAAACGAGGGGAGGGAGTAATGGGGATCGTCTATGTGGCGCGCAGCGCCGGCACGTCGAAATGGGCCTCGGACGTCGGCCTGGGCAAAAGCGTCTTCAAGCTGGGCGTGGTCGAAGGCGAAGCCGAACTGAAGGCCGCGCTCGACGCCGGCTGGGCCGGCGAAACCGACTGGAAGCTGGTCGCCAAACAAGACGCCGAAGGCCTGGCCGAGGACGACGCCATCGACCGCCTGGCCCGCAAGGAGAAGATGGTCGAACCCAACCTCTATCCCCGCCTGCGCGGCGCCCGCGGCCTGTTCAAGGTGTCGCCCACCAACGTCGAAAACCACCTGCTGGTCGCCCGCGCCATGGCCAACCAGCAAACCGTCGCGGTCAAAACCAAGCCCGCCGACTTCGCCGCCTATATGATCCACAACGTCTTCAAGTGAGACTGGACAGGCCCCGCGTTTTCAGGTTATACAGCGCCCTCTTTGCCGAGAGCGCTTGTGCCCAGGTAGCTCAGTTGGTAGAGCATGCGACTGAAAATCGCAGTGTCGCTGGTTCGATTCCGGCCCTGGGCACCATCTTTGAGCCCCCGAAAGGTTGACGCCTTTCGGGGGTTTTGATTTTCAGAGGCTGCCGGCCCGTTCGGCCTCTGCCGTGGCGTTCACAGAGGCCTTGAAAGCGACCAGCGACACTTGGCGTCGACGATCAGCCGTTCCCCTTCGCGCAGTCCCGATCGTTCGAGAATGACCGCGGCGCCGCTGGCGCCTGGACGACGACGCTCTCGCAGGGCCGGCAGGCGTCGGCGAACAGCTTGGGCGAGGCCTTCAGACGTTCAGGAAGCCGCTGGTGCGCCGGCCGGAGCAGGAATGCCCCCGGCCGAGAAACCACGGCGCCGGTGCTGGACTCGGGCCGCAGGACCACAAAGACCGGCCAGCTCTTCGCCTATGCCCGAGACGACCGCCCCTGGGGTGGGGACATCCCCCAGCAGTCCGTTGCTGGGATGTTGGCCATCCCTTACTTGAAAGCCAAATCCAGCACCGCTTCGAGCACCGTGCTCACAATTGCAGGTGCCCATTGAGACTCAACAATCTTGGAGTACGAGTGCCGCACCTTCGCTTTGTCGGGGGCTGGCTGCTTCAATTCTTCCGCAATAGCCGAGATTGTGTCGCTCAATTCCTGAAGGGCCTTCACCATAGCTGGATCAGCTTTTCCCTTGGTGACAGACCCACCAACTCCAGACTCAATGTCTCCGGAGGTAGCTTTGGACACGAAGCCGATCACGTTTTTGGCGTTTCCCGATGGTGAAACGCTGACATGAAGTCCCGTTCCGGGTCCATTCTGGCTTATTTTGGTGCCAATAACAGAAGTGTTGATGTTAAGGGCAAACTGATGAGGATCGTCGCTCAGCGCATTGGCCATCGCCGATAAAATTTTGATGGCTGCATCTTTGTCCATTGATGGCTGACTCCAGAAACTGGTGACGATAAGGAAGGAAGTACCTTCCTACGGCAGCTTAATACACTGCGGATAATATCACGGCGAAATCAGGTTGTCAATAACGCGCACCCGCTCAACCCAGGCTGCGTGTTCGAGTTACGGTGATGCGAGCGCCATCCACCGAGCGGTCTGCGCAAGCGGGCGGAAGGGAGCATCTGGCCCAGCCCGGCTTGCCGGGCGGCGTTCTGCTACGGTAAGGAATTACATGACAGTGCACCAAATCAGCGTGCGCCAGCCAGGAGATGTCTTGTGCAAGCGGGCCGATGGAAACATCTGGAACAGCCGTGGCGCGGCGTGGCCGCGTTGGTGAGGATGAGACGGTGCGGGTGCGCGCGATCGAGCCACGAGGGAGCGTGTACGAATGAATGCGATCAAGCCCCTGGCTGAAACCGCTGAAACCGTGACCCTGAGCCGCGCCGATTACGAGGCCCTGATCGATGTCGCCGACCTCGCTGCGCTGCGAGACGTCGAGGCGAAGCTTGCGGCAGGGGAAGCCGAGGATATCCCCATCGAAATGGTCGAGCGGCTGCTGGCTGGCGAGCACCCGTTGAGGGTGTGGCGAGAGCATCGCGGACTGACCGGCCCGCAACTCGCCCGGATGTCGGGCGTGCCGCAGAGCTACATCAGCGAGATCGAGACAAAGAAAAAGCCGGGCAGCGTGGACGCGATGACCAAACTCGCGCACGCCATGGGCCTATCCATCGACGACATCGTTCCCGTTCCCGGACAATGAGCGGAGCGCATCTGGATCAGCCCCGGCGCGCCGTGGCGCGGCGTTCGGCCTATTTCCTTGAGACTCGCGCCCAGGTGCAAGAGGGAGTTGCCGACATCGAGGCGGGCAATGTCGTGGGCGAGGAAGAGGCGTTCGCCGAAATCCAACGCCTGATCGCGAGCAAGTCGATCGGGTAGCGATGCCGTCCGTCCGTCTGTGCCAAGCTTGCCACGCCGCGCGCCGGGTCACATCTTAAGCGCCAGAATGCCCCGCCTTGCCGGGCGGCGGGCGGCTACGGTAAGGTGTATTCATGAAAACGATGATCGACCGGATCGAGGTGGGACGTTTGCTGCCGCGGAACCAACTGCGGCGTCTCGGTTTGGCGCCGCGCCGGGTGGTGCGCGTGATTCTGGAGACGATCGACGAGGACGAAGAAATCTCGGCGACCGAGATGAATGCCCAAGGGGGCGCGTTCGCCCACCTCGCGGACGAGCCCGACATCTACTCCGATTCCGATCTCGTTGAACGGACGTCCCCGTCGAACCGTCCGCGGGCAATGGCCTGAAGGTGCCGTCGCGCGTTCAGTTCGACAAAATCGCCACCCTTGAGCGTGGCATCATCGCCGGCCGAGTGGGTGCGATGCCCACGGACTTCATGGCCGCGCATGAATCCCTCTTCCTCAGCCTGTTTGGTTTCGCCGACGCTCACCCCTGATCGGCTGAATTGCGATTTCCGCGAATGCGAACATCCTAATGCTGCACCGCCGTGTGAAAAAAGTTAACAACGGCCGTTCCGAAATCCACAAATCCATGCTGTAATGTGTCTCATAGCCCAATCGGCGGGAAAAAGACCGGGGGCGGAAACCATAGACAGGGGATGGAGGGGTGCATGAATTGGAAATCGTTGCTGGTGGTGCTGATGTTGGCTGGCCTGTCGGTTCCGGCCTCGGCTCAGGAAGTTCTCATCAAAGAGGGCATGCTGGAGGTCAAGATCGACACCGCGACTGGG
This sequence comes from Alphaproteobacteria bacterium, assembly GCA_015232025.1. Taxonomy (GTDB): domain Bacteria; phylum Pseudomonadota; class Alphaproteobacteria; order Rhodospirillales; family Magnetospirillaceae; genus JADFZP01. The sequence continues at coordinate 7,442 of JADGAL010000092.1, read as the reverse complement.
CCGGTGGTCATCAAGCGCAATCAAGATCAGAACGCCAATATTGATCCCGACTTCGCCAAGACTTCGCGGAAATGCCCGCCGTTCTGCGTGCAACCGATCGAGGCGGCGCCCGGTGTCAAGACCGTCGCCGAGCTTGAGGTGATCGATTTCCTGGCCAAGAAGGACGGCGTCCTGCTGGACGCCCGCACCCAGGATTGGCATCTGCGCGGCACCATTCCGGGCTCGGTGAACATTCCCTACACCGAGGTCGGCGGCCGTCTCAACGAGCTGGGCTGTCAGAAGAACGGCGCCGCCTGGACGTGTGGTGGCGCGAAGAAGGTGGCCGTCTATTGCAATGGCCCGTGGTGCGGCCAGTCGCATGCGGCGATCGCCGCGATGATCAAGGCCGGCTACCCGGCCGATCGCATCCTGTACTACCGCGGCGGCGTCCAGGGCTGGAAATCCCTGGGGTTCAACACCGTGGAAGGCTCGCTCTAGGGCCCTTCGATCGATCAGACCGAACTTGGCCGCGGGGCCTTCTGGCCCCGCCGGGGCAGCGCACTGACTGATCGGATCCGAGAATGCAGATGAATGTTCGCACGCAGTTGCAGTTGGCGTTCAGCGGGGTGGCGACGGTCACGGTGGTGATCAGCGCCATCGCTTGGCTGTCCTACGCCTCGCTCGGCAAGACCCTGGCGGGGCTGGCCGAACAGAGCATCCCCTCGATTATGGCCGCCCATCGCTTGTCCGACGAGGCGCGCTCGCTGATCGCCGGAGCCTCGGGCCTGATCGAGGCTCCCGACACGGCGGCCCGCGAATCGGTGATCAAGGATTTGCGGCGCATCAATGCGGGGCTGTCGTCCAGCCTGGCCGAGGTCGCCGCCCTGCGTGGCCAATCCGACGGATTGCAGAATATCGGCCTGCTGCGCGACGCCGTGATGACCAACGTCGACGCGCTGGGCGACTATCTCGAACAGCGGCACGTCCTGCGGGCACAGATCGAAGAGGAACTGACCCAGGCGCGGACGGTCTACACCGAATTCATGGCCATCCTGGCGCCGCGCATCACCAAGATGCGCCCGGCGATGGTGGCCGAGGTCAAGGCGGTCTTCGCCGAGGGCGGCGAGCCCGCGCAACTCCAACGCACCGTCTTGCGCAGCGTCTATTTGCAGATGGGCCTGCTGCAAAGCCTGATGGAAATGCAGACGGCCGCCGATTTGATGATGGCCACCTATGGCGAGGCCGCGGCGGCGCGGACCGACGAGGCCGTCGAGGCGTTGCGCGCCCGGATCGTGGAACTGACGGCCCGCGTCCAGCGCAGCATGGAACTGCTGCCGGCCGGCGACGAGCGCACCGCCCTGGCCGACGGCATCACCAAGCTGGCCGCCTTCGCCGGGCCGGCCGGACCGTTGGCGAAGCGCACCGAGCAGATTCAAACCGCCGTGCTGCAAGAGGGCCTGCTCGACCACAGCAAGGCGCTGACCGCCGATCTGGTCGGCTATATCGGCGCCCTGGTGACCGAGGCGCAACACGAGATCGACGCCGATTCGACGGCGGCCCGCGCCCGCGTCGAGGGCGACAAGACGCTGCTCGCCATCCTGTCGGCGATCGGCGTGGTCAGCGCGCTGCTGATCGGGCTCCTGTACGGCGACCGCTGGCTTAGCCGGCGCATGCACGCCCTGGCGGTCAGCACCGAGGCGGTGGCCCATGGCGACCTGTCGGTGGCGATTCCCATCACCGGCGGCGACGAGATCACCAGCATCGCCCGCGCCATCGAGGTCTTCAAGCAAAGCGGCATCAAGCTCAAGCAGGTGATGGCCGAGCAGGAGGCGCAGGCCCGTCGCAGCCAGCGCAAGGTGCAAAGCGAGATCCTGGCGCTGACCACCGCGCTCGACGAGGAGGTGCAGGGCGCCATCGGCCTGGTCGCCGAGGAGTCGCGCTCGATGCAGGACACCGCCGCCGGCATGGAGCAGGCCGTGGCGGTGGTGCGCGGCCAAAGCGAGGCGGCGGCCGAGGCGTCGCGCGCCGCCCTGGGCAATGTCGATGGCGTGGCCGCCGAGGTCGAGGCGCTGTCGGCCGCCTCGGCGTCGATCGGCGGACTGGTCTCGCGTTCGACCGGCATCGCCTCGGAGGCGGTGCGCCAAGCCGCCCACGCCAACGAGTTGGTGGGTGGACTGGAGGCGGCGGCCAACCGGATCGGCGAGGTGGTCAATCTGATCAGCACGATCGCCAGCCAGACCAATCTGCTGGCGCTCAACGCCACCATCGAGGCGGCGCGGGCCGGCGAGGCCGGCAAGGGCTTCGCCGTGGTGGCCAACGAGGTGAAAAGCCTGGCCAACCAGACCGCCAAGGCCACCGAGGACATCGGCCGCCAAATCGAATCGGTCCAGGCCGCCACCGCCGAGACGGTGACCGCGATCGGCGCGGTGATGGCCACCATCGGCAAGGTCGACGCGGTGACCACCGGCATCGCCGAAGCCGTCGAGAAGCAGCACGAGGGCACCCGCAAGATCGCCCACGGCGCGCAGGAGGCGGCCACCGGCACGCGTCACGCCGCCGACAACATCTCGGAGGTGCTGGGCAGCACCGGCGACACCGGGGTGCGGGCCGGCAGCATGCGCGCCTCGGCCGGCAAGGTCGCCGAGCGTGTCGAATACATGCGCGGCGCGGTGGCGCAAATCCTGAAGGTCAGCCTGGACGAGACGATGAGCCGGCGGCACACCGTCAACGTCGCCGTGGTGGCGACGATCAACGGGGTCGCCAAGCCCTGCCTGCTGCACGACATCGCGCTGGCCGGCGCGGCGGTGCTCGACCGCGACCTCGGCCATCCGGGCGGGACGGCGCTCGAACTGGCGGTTCCCGGCCTGGACACGTTGGAGGCGGTGATCATGGCGTCGACCAAGCATTCGACGCATATTCGGGTCGAGCTTGGCGAGGACTCGAGCGCGCGCTTCGACGCCTTCCTGGCGCGGCACGAACGGAAGGGAGCCTAGAGTCATGAACTATGAATTGAAGGCCGATGGCGACGGCGCCACGGTGGTGCTGCGGGGCGATCTCACCTCGGCCGACCGCGACGCCTTCGAGACGATGGCCGAGCGCGCGGTCGCCGCCAATCCGCGCCGCTTGACGGTCGATCTCCAGAAGCTTGGCTATATGGATTCGGCCGGGCTGGGGATGTTCCTCACGCTGCGCGAGAAGGCCGAGGCCAAGAACTGCCCGGTCACCCTGCACGGCCCGACCGGCGAGGTGCGCGATCTGCTGCTGCTGGCCCGTTTCGACACCCTGTTCACCGTGACGTGACTTGAGCGGTCAAATCCGCGCCCTGGTGGTTGACGACCATCCGCTGGGTCGCCGCCTGCTCGAGGCGCATCTGCGGGTCGCCGGCTATGAGACCCTGGTCGCGGCCGATGGCTGCGAGGCCCTCGAAATACTTGAGCGCGAGGGTGGGCGGGTCGACGTGGTGCTGCTCGATCGGCGCATGCCGCGCATGGACGGTATCGAGGTGCTGGCCCGGCTGAAGAAGGATCCCGTTCTCGCCGAGATTCCGGTGATCCTGCAAACCGCCGCCGATGGTCAGGACGAGGTGATCGAGGGCATCCGCGCCGGCGCCTATTACTACCTGACCAAGCCCTTCGTGCCCGAGGTGCTGCTGTCGATCACCGCCGCGGCGGTCGAGGACCATGTCCGCTATCGCCGTCTGCGCGACGAGGTGCAGCGCCAGGTGGCGGGGCTGGGCATGCTGAGCGACGCCACCTTCCACTTCCGCACCGTGGACGAGGCGAACCGCCTGGCCATCACCCTGGCCGCCACCTGCCCGAACCCGCGCTCGCGGGTGATCGGCTTGTCCGAGTTGCTGATCAACGCGGTCGAGCACGGCAATCTGGGCATCACCTGGCAAGCCAAGCACGAATTGATGGCCCGCAAGGCGCTGGCCGAGGAAATCCAGGCGCGGCTGGACTCGACGCGCTGGGGGCGGCGCTATGCCCGGCTGCGCTTCCGCCGGCTGGCCGACCGCATCGAGCTGACCATCACCGACCAGGGCGAGGGCTTCGACTGGCGGAACTATCTCCAACTCAGCCCCGACCGCGCCCACGACACCCATGGACGCGGCATCGCCCTGGCGCGGGCGCTCAGCTTCGACGATCTGAGCTATCGCGGGCGCGGCAACGAGGTGGTTGCCACCGTTCGCCTGCCCGAGACCGACATCGTGCCCGGCCGCCCCACCGCCGCCTCGGGCGACGGCATGGCCGCCGCGCTGCGCGCCGTGTTGACCCCGACCGATCGCCAGACGCGGCGCATCGAGGAGGCGCATGGCGTGACCATCGGCTCGATGTTCGAGCCGCGCCGGGCGGTGGGCGGCGATCTGTGGGGCTTGGCTCCGATCGACGAGACGCGCTTCGCGATTTGGCTGGGCGACATGACCGGGCACGGACCCGAGGCGGCCCTGGACGCCCACAGCCTGCACACCTGCCTGCGCCGCATGCCGCCGCCCGGCGATCCGGCCGAGGCGCTGTCGCAATTGGGCGACGCCCTGGCCGGGCTGCTGCCCACCGGGCGCTACGCGACGATGGTGCTGGGCATCGTCGACCGCGGCCGCGACGTGTTCACCTATGCCGCCAGCGCCATTCCGCACCCTTGCGTGATCGACCCGGCGAGCGGCGCGATCCGCCAGGGCGACGGCTCGGGCGTGCCCGCCGGGATCGCCCGCGGCATCCGCTATCCGGCCCGCGAACTGCCGTTTCCGCCGGGCGCCACGCTGTTCCTGCACAGCGACGGCATCGAGTCGATCGGCCGCGAGTTCGGCGAGGCGGTGGGCAAGGAGGGCGTGGCGGCCATCCTGGCCGAAGCGCTGGCCGGCACGCCCTTCGACGAGGCGCTGACTCGCCGCTTCGCTTCCCTGCCGCGCCCCCTGGACGACGACCTCAGCGCCGTCTGGTGCCGCAGATAACCCAATAGACGTCACTCGGACCCCCAACGTCATACCCGCGAATTCGAGGGAGTGACGATAAGAAATGGTGGTTTGCTCTAATACGTCCGCCCAGCGCGCCCAGACCTATGACCCGTAGGGCGCAACCCCTTTCCGGCCTTAGCATCGTCGGGAAAACAGGGAGGGCATCGATGGCCGCGGCGCATCCACCCGACGAGACGAAGTTGACGGCGGACAGGCTGACCTCGTCGCTCGATGCGGTGACCAATCTGCTGGCGGCGGCCCGCGACGCCGAGGCGTTCGTCGCCGCCATCGAGGCCAACGGCGTGGTCTGGCGCGAAATCCTGGATTTGGCGCCGGTTCTGGGCTGGCGGGTGCCCGACGAGATGGCCCGCTTTTCGATGTCGATGGCGGCGCGGGCGGGGCGCGGGATCAGCGACCACGAGGTCGAAACCCTGATGCGCCTCAACCGCGCCCTGGTCGTCGAGATCAGCGCAAACCGAGCCTGTTGATCGGAATGCTGTTGCTCTGCGGTTCGAAGCCGAACCCGGTGACCGATTGCTGGGTCACCGCCAGATTGGTGCCGTGCGCGATGGGCAGATACACCGCCTGGTCGTGGATGGTGGTGAGCAGGGTGCGGTAACGCTCGCGCCGACGCGGCTCGTCGATTTCCGCCATGATGGCGACGATCTGGGCGTCCAGGTCCTTCCATATCGGCAAACCGATCAGCGCTTGGTGGTCGGGGTGGCCCTCGGTGCCCAGGCGCAGCCCGCTCAAGTAGGTGTGCGGGTCGTAGGGCGGCCCCCAACTGGTCGAAAAGGACAGGTGGAACAGGCCGGCGTTCGAGCGGTCGCGGTTCTTCTCCATCGGCTCGCCGAGCAGCGTCACCTCGACGCCGATGGCGCGGAGGTCGGCTTGCAGGGCCTGGGCCATCGCCTGGTCGATGGCGATCTCCTTCTCGTACGAGACTTCGAGCGACAGCCTTTCGCCCTGGCGCTCGCGCACGGTCTTGCCGGGCACCACGACCCAGCCGGCTTCATCAAGCAGGGCGCGCGCCTTGTCGGGATCGAAGGCCGGCCCCTCGAGGCCCAGGTCGCAATAGGGGATGGCGGGCGAGAACAGCGCGTCGGCGCGCTTTTCGATGCCATGGAACAGGAATTGGATCACCGCGTCGCGGTTGAAGGCGTGCTGGATGGCGCGGCGCACCGTCGGGTCCTTGGTCGGGCCGCGGCCGGCGTTCATCACCACCATGCGGGTGATCAGCGGCTCGGAGACGTGGGCGGCGAAGCGCGGATTGGCCTGCAGCCGCTTGAACTCCTGAAGCGAGATGTGCTTGTCGTGATAGATCATGTCGAGCTGGCCGCGCTGGAAGGCCAGCGAGCGTTCGGCGGCGTCGGGCATGACGCGCACCACCACGCGTTCGAGCGAAGGCTTGACGCCCCAGTAGCGTTCGTTGCGCACGAAGACGGCGCGGTCGTTCTCGCGATATTCGGCCAGCACCCAAGGGCCGGTGCCGATCGGCGCCCTGATGCCCTTGGCGGTCCCGTCCTTGGGGATCGCCTTGGGCGACAGGAAGCGCAGCGGCCGGATCAGCGTCAGTTCCTGCAAGGCGGGATAATAGGGCGAGGCCAGCGTCAGGCGGACGGTGTGGGAATCCAGCGCCTCGACATTGGTCAGAAGGGCGACCAGGGCCAGCCAGTCGTGCTCGGACTTGTTGGCCAGCACCTGCTCGAAATTGAGCTTCACGGCTTGCGCGTCGAACGGCGTGCCGTCGCTGAACACCACGCCGCGCCGCAGGTGGAAGGTGATCCGCGCGCCGTCCGGGGCGACCTCCCAGCGTTCCGCCAGGGCGGGCAGGATGCGGCCGCCGGGTCCATAGGAGACCAGGCCGTCATAGACCATGTCCTGGGCGAAGAATTCATTGGGCTCGTAGAGATGCGGATTGAGCGGGCCGACATCGCCGCGCCAGGGCATGGTGAAATCCTTCGCCGCCGCCGGCCCCGCCAGGGCCGCCAGGGCGAGCAGTCCCGCCATCGCCGCCGCCCGCCATCCCCTCGTCCAATTCGGCATTTCGTTTCCCCCCTTTTCCTTCTCCGTCGTCATTTCCGGAGATGCCTATGGATCCCCGCCTTGGCGGGGATGACGGCCACGAGCACCGTCGCACTGTGCTAGGCGGGCGTCCGCGTCTTGTCGAGCGCGGCCAGCAGGCGTTCCAGTTCGTCCAGGAAAGCGTGGAACAGCGGCGCGATGGCGTTGGCGTCGCCCTCGGCCGCCGCGTGCTCCAGGCGTTCGGCGATGGCGCGCATTTCGGTGGCGCCGATGTAGCCGGCGGCGGATTTCATGCCGTGCGCCTCGCGATGCACGACGTCCAGATGCCCCGCCGCGAAGGCGTCGCGCAGGTTGGCCGGCATGGTCTCGAACGAGTCGACGAAGGTGGTCAGCAAGTCGAGCAGCAGATCCTTGTTGCCGTCGGTGCGCTCCAACGCCTCGGCCCAGTTCAGGCCGGGAATGTCGGGCAGACCATCGGCCTGCCGGG
>JADGAL010000091.1 GCA_015232025.1 Alphaproteobacteria bacterium | reverse complement strand
CAGTCGCCATCGCCGACCGCGAGGTAACGTCCCTCGATCACAAGGTCGAGGGCGGCCTCGATCGCCACCATGCGGTCGTTGTCCATGGAACGAAGCCCCCCAGTTCATTGCCGATTTTTCGGCTATTCGGGAGACTCTAGTTTAGGTTGAGCGCCGCTTCAAGTGACGTGGCGTCATGACTTAAATTCAGAAAATTGGTTCGTCATGGCCGGGCTTGACCTGCTTGACACGGGCATCCCACGAGATGGCCGGATCAAGTCCGGCCATCTCGTGGGGGGGGAAATCGTAGGCCCCATGACGGAAAAGGACTCAGAACGACAGCGCCTTGGCCTGGACGACGTGCGGCAACTCGCGGACCTTGGCGAGCACCTCCTCGGCGATCGGCTGGTCGACCTGGACCAAGGCGATGGCGTCGCCGCCCGCCTCGTTGCGGCCCAGATGGAAGGTGGCGATGTTGAGTCCCGCGTCGCCGAGCACGCTGCCCAGCCGGCCGATGAAGCCCGGCTTGTCGCGGTTGGTGACGTACAGCATGTGCGAGCCCAATTCGGCCTCGATCGCGATGTCCTTGATCTCGACGATGCGCGGCTTGTCGCCGCCGAACAGGGTGCCGGCGACGCCGCGGCTGCGCTCTTCGGTCACCACGGTGAGGCGGATCAGGGTGTGATAGTCGCTCGAGCGTTCGCTCTTGACCTCGGTCACCTTGATGTCGCGTTCCTTGGCCACCACCGGGGCGTTGACCATGTTGACGCTTTCCAGCAGCGGCTTGAGCAGGCCTTCCAGCACGATGGCGGTCAGCGGACGGGTGTTCAACTCGGCCACCTGGCCCGCGAATTCGATGGTCACCGCCTTCAGCGCGTGCTCGGTGAGCTGGCCCGCGAAGCTGCCCAACTGGCCGGCCAGCTTCATGTAGGGGCGCAGCTTGGGAGCCTCCTCGGCCGACACCGACGGCATGTTGAGCGCGTTGGTCACCGCGCCGGTCAGCAGGTAGTCGGCCATCTGCTCGGCGACTTGCAGGGCGACGTTCTCCTGCGCCTCGCGGGTCGAGGCGCCCAGATGCGGGGTGGCCACCACCTGCTCCATGCCGAACAGGCTGTTTTGCTTGGCCGGCTCGACGGCGAACACGTCCAGCGCGGCGCCCGCCACCTTGCCTTCCTTGATCGCCGCTTCCAGGTCTTCCTCGACGACCAGACCGCCGCGCGCGCAATTGATGATGCGCACGCCCTTCTTCATCTTGGCCATCGCCTTGGCGTCGATGATGTTGCGGGTGCTTTCGGTCATCGGCGTGTGCAGGGTGATGAAGTCCGAGCGGGCGAACAACTCGTCCAACTCGACCTTCTCGACGCCGATGTCGCGCGCCCGCTCCTGCCCCAGGAAGGGGTCGAAGGCGATGACGCGCATGCGCAGACCCAAGGCGCGCTCGGCGACGATGGCGCCGATATTGCCGCAGCCGATGATGCCCAGCGTCTTGCCGGTCAGCTCGATGCCCATGAAGCGGGACTTCTCCCACTTGCCGGCATGCGTCGAGGCGTTGGCGGCGGGAATGTCGCGGGCCAGGGCGAACATCAGGGCGATGGCGTGTTCGGCGGTGGTGATCGAATTGCCGAACGGCGTGTTCATCACCACCACGCCGCGCGCCGTGGCGGCCGGAACGTCGACGTTGTCGACGCCGATGCCGGCGCGGCCGACCACCTTCAGGCGCGTGCCGGCGGCCAGCACCTCGGCGGTGACCTTGGTGGCCGAGCGGATCGCCAAGCCGTCATATTCGCCGATGATCGCCTTCAACTCGTCGGGCGACAGGCCGACCTTGACGTCGGTCTCGATGCCGCGGTCCTTGAAAATCTGGACGGCGGCGGGGCTCAGCTTGTCGCTGATCAGTACCTTGGGCATGGATGTTTCCCTTGTGTCTCAGACCTTGGCCGCGAACTCGGCTTCGACCTGGGCGAAGGCCCAGTCGAGCCAGGGCAGCAGCGCCTGGATGTCGGCGGTTTCGACGGTGGCGCCGCCCCAGACCCGAAGACCCGGAGGCGCGTCGCGGTAGGCGCCGATGTCGTAGGCCACCCCTTCCTTGTCCAGCAGCGTGGCGATCTTCTTGGCGGCGGCCGCCTGATCGTCGGGCGACAGCTTGGTGAAGAACGGCGCCTTGACGACCAGACAGATCGAGGTGCAGGACCGCGCCTTGGGGTCCTTGGCCAGGAAGGCGGCCCACCCGCTTTGCGCGACCCACGGCTCGAAGGCCGCCAGATTGGCTTCCGAGCGGGCGATCAGGGCGGACACCCCGCCGGCCTGTTCGGCCCATTTCAGGGCGTCGAGCTGATCTTCGACGGCCAGCATCGAAGGCGTGTTGATCGTCTCGGCCTTGAAGATGCCCTCGATCAGCTTTCCGCCCTTGGTCATGCGGAAGATCTTGGGCAGCGGCCAAGCCGGCTTGTGCGTCTCGAGACGCTCGACGGCGCGCGGCGACAGCACGATCATGCCGTGCGCCCCCTCGCCGCCCAGCACCTTCTGCCAGGACCACGTCACCACGTCGAGCTTCGACCACGGCATGTCCATCGCGAACACCGCCGAGGTGGCGTCGCAGATCGTCAGGCCCTGGCGGTCGTCGGGGATCCAGTCGCCGTTGGGCACCCGCACGCCGGCCGTGGTGCCGTTCCAGGTGAACACCACGTCGCGGGCGAAATCCACCTGAGCAAGGTCGGGCAATTCGCCATAGGGCGCCTTCATGACGCGCACGTCGGCGAGCTTCAACTGCTTGGTCACGTCGGTGACCCAGCCCTCGCCGAAGCTTTCCCAGGCCAGCATGTCGATGCCGCGCGCCCCCAGCAGGGACCACAACGCCATCTCGACCGCCCCGGTGTCCGAGGCCGGCACGATGCCGATTCGCCAGTCGGCCGGCAGGCCCAGCAGGGCGCGGCTGCGATCCAGCACGTCCTGAAGCTTGGTCTTGCCGATCTTGGCGCGGTGCGAGCGGCCCAAAGCCGCATCGGCCAGGGCTTCTAGAGTCCAGCCAGGGCGCTTGGCGCAGGGGCCGGACGAGAAATTCGGATTGGAAGGCCGAACAGCCGGCCGAGCGGAACTAGACATACGATAACCCTCCCTCGCAGAAGGGACGCGACCCGTTGGGGGGGCGTGGCCCGCCATGCTTATAGGTGGGCGCCGCGCGATTGGCAACGACCAAAGGTGATAGAGGGGTTCACAAATCCCAGAACGATGCCGGGCGAGCGTGACGCTCGGACGAAGCTGATCCGGCGACCCGTTCCGTCAGACCACAACCTTCACTTCGCTACGACCATCTCCTGCGATATTCTACCCCAGAGCGCGGTATCAACGCGCCGAATCGTCGCAAAGGGGAAACACCATGGCAGAGAAGGCCTGTTGGCGGAAACACCTCGTTTCGCCGACCGCTCGCACGCTTGCCGCGTACAGGCTCAACGCGTTGCCGGACGTTCCCGATATCAGGGACCGCTATTACGAACCGGCATTGGTTCCGCTCAAGCTCGTCAGTCCGCCGCCTCAAGGCTTGAATATTCTCGACCAGGGAACTCAAGGAGCCTGCACCGGCTACGGGCTGGCCGCCGTCATCAACCTGCAACTGGCCGAGCGGGGCGTGACGAAGGCGGTCAGCCCGCAAATGCTTTACTGCATGGCGCGCAAGCACGACGAGTGGCCGGGCGAGGACTACGAAGGCTCGAGTCTGCGCGGAGCCTTGCGCGGGTGGCACAATAACGGGGTCTGCGAAAGCGCTCTTTGGGAGGGGCCTCAACAGGAGCCCACCGTCGAACAGACCAAGAACGCCCGCTCGGTCACGCTGGGCGCCTATTACCGCCTGCGGCCCACCCTGTCCGATTTCCACGCGGCCTTGAACGAGTGCCAGGCGATCTATGTTTCCGCCGCCGTTCACTCGGGATGGGAGCGTCCGACCGCGAAAGGCGGGCGCATGGAGATCAAGCCCGATGGAACCCCGCTGGGTTTCCACGCGTTCGCCGTGGTCGGCTACGACGCCGACGGCTTCTGGGTGCAGAACTCCTGGGGGAGCGGCTGGGGCGCCAACGGCCTCGCCCTGTGGCGTTACGAGGACTGGGTCGACAACCTTCAGGACGCCTGGGTGGCGCGTTTGGCGGTTCCCGTTCCACAGGTCTTCGGTCGCCGAGGTCGGACCGCGGTCAACTGCGCGGCGGACTTTCGGGGAACCGCCGCCCCCACCCGCAACGAGATCGCCGGACACTTCGTCCACATCGACGACGGACGGTTCTGTGATCGCCAGCCTTATTGGAGTTCGCCCGAGGACGTGGCGCGAACCGCCGCACTGATCGCCGAGCGTTTCGCCGAGGCGCAGACCTACCGGCATCTGCTGATCTATGCGCATGGCGGGCTCAACTCCCCCGAGGACTGCGCCCGCCGGATTGGCGCGATGACGCCCACCTTCAAGGCCAACGGCGTCTATCCGTATTCCGTCATGTACGATACGGGGTTCGCCGAAACCTTGAAGGATGTCGTCTTCAACGCCAGCCAGTCGACCAGTGAGCGCGCGGGCGGCTTCCTCGATTTCACGGACATGCTGATCGAAAAGGCGGTCAAGGGCGTCGGCGGCCGCATGTGGGCCGAGATGAAGGACAACGCCCGCGACATGTTCGGAGAGGGTGGAGCCGGCATCACGACGCTCCTCGCGTTCATCAAGGCGATGGCCCCCTTGATCGCGAGCAAAGACATCAAGGTCCACATCGTCGGCCACAGCCTGGGCAGCGTCCTGGTCGGCCACTTCATGCGGACGATGCTGAACAAGCTTCAGGGAGCGTCGATCGCCACCTGCTCGCTGATGGCGCCGGCCTGCCGCGTCGACTTCTTCAACAACGTCTATCCGACCTCTCTGGAGTGGGTCGAAGACTTCGCGATCTACAACCTTTCGGACGAGATGGAGCGCGACGACAGCGTGGCGCTTTACCGCAAATCGCTGCTGTACCTCGTCTCGAACGCCTTCGAGGGCGAGATCGGGACGCCACTGGCCGGCATGGACATCTTCCGGAGCCAGCTTCAACTGCCGGCCAAGGCGGCCGTCCACATCGCGTCGAAGGACTCGGAGATCACGCGCAGCGCGAAGCATGGCGGATTCGACGATGACCCCTATACCATGAACCACATCCTGGGTCGCGTCCTGGGCCACACGCCCAAGCACGTGTTCACCCAATCCAATCTGGCCTACTGACGGCGGGGAGCGGGGCGGGGCGGGGCGATCCCTCCCCGCTCCTCACAAATCCCAGAAAAACGGCGCCGCCAGCGTGAAGGTCAGCCACAATAAAAGGGTGAGCGGCAGGCCCGAGCGAACGAAGTCGGCGAAGCGGTAGTGCCCCGGTCCCATCACCAGCAGGTTGGTCTGATAGCCGACCGGCGTCGCGAACGAGCAGTTCGAGGCGAGCAGCACCGCGATGGCGAAGATGTGGGGGTCCATGCCCATCCGCGTGGCCAGCCCCACCCCGATTGGGGTGAACAGCACGGCGCAGGCGTTGTTGCTGAGCACGTTGGTGATCAGCGCCACCACCAGGAAGAACAGCGACAGGGTCAGGCGCGGGCTGTCCTCGCCGACCAGCGACAGCGCCGCCCGCGCCACATAGGTCGCGCCGCCGGTCGCCTCGAGCGCCTCGCCCAGCGCCAGGGCGGCGGCGACCAGCAGCGCCACCCGATGATCGATGGCGCGGCGCGCTTGGCGCATGTTCAGGGCGCCCACCGCCAGCAACCCGGCCGCCGCGGCGATCGCGGACAAGACGATCGGCACCAGCCCGACCGCCGCCAGACCGACCGCCAGCAGGAAGATCACGGTGGCGGGCACGGCGTTGTGCGGCTTGGGCAATTCGGTCGCGCTGCCCGAGACCACCACCACGTCGCGCTCGGCGCGCAAGGCTTCGATGCTGTCGGTGCCCCCCTGGATCAGCAGCACGTCGCCGGGTTCGAGCCGGATCATGGTCATCGGCTCGCGCAGCATGCGAGCCCGGCGCTGGATGCCCAGCACGGTGCAGCCGAAGCGGCGGATGAAGTCGAAATTTTGCAGGGTCTGCCCGACGATGCGCGAGTTGGGCCGCACCATCGCCTCGATCAGCACCTCGGGGCCGGTCTCGGTCGGATGCTCGGGGGGCTGCAACAGACCGGGATGGCGCACCGCCGCGTCGGCCAGGGCATGGCGCGGCGCGGCCAGGATCAGCATGTCGCCCGGTTCGAGCGCCATGCCGTCGAAGGGCGGCAGCACCGCCTGCTCGCCCCGCCGGATCATGTGCACCGTCATGTCCGGAAGGCGGCGGAACATGCCGGCCACCGGGCGCTCGCCAACCAGCGGCGACCCCGCCGGCACGGTGGCGTGCGAGACGAATTGGCGCCCCGACCCGTTGGCCGACTGGCCGATCTGGGCGCGATCGGGCAACAGCCGCGGCATCGCGCCCAACACCCAGACGAAGCCCACCGCCGCCAGCAGCGTCCCGATCCCGGTGAACTCGAAAAAGCCGAGCGGCTCGTGCCCCAGCCCGATCAGCGCGCTCGACACCAGCAGATTGGTCGACGAGCCGATCACCGTGGTCATTCCGCCCAGGATGGCCGCGAAGCTCAGGCCCATCAGCACCCGGCTGGCATGCAGGCCGGCCCGCCCGGCAAGCGCCTGGACGATCGGCAGGAAGATCACCACCACCGGCGTGTTGTTGAGGAACGCGCTGACCAATCCGACGAACACCAGACTTAGCGCCAAGGTGGTGGTCGGCTTCAAGCGCAGCCGCATCGCCGCCGCCGCCACCCGGTCGAGCGCCCCCGTCTGGACCAGCCCCTCGCCCACCACCAGCAGGGCGAGCACGGTCAGCAGCGCCGGATTGCCGAAACCGGACAGCAACCCCGTGGCGTCCAGGCCCGGAATGGGCGCGAAATGGAACAGCGCCAGCAAAGCCACCAGCAGGCCGAGCGCCACCAGTTCAAGCGACACCCATTCGGTGGCGAACAGCACCACCGCTCCCACCGCCAACCCCATGGTCACCCACATCTGAAGGTCCATCGGCGCCTTCTCCCCTCAATTCGAAATGGCGCCGTCAGGCCACCCCCGCCGCTCCATGTCCCAACGGCCCATGCCCATGGCCGATGGCCGGGGCCAGGGCGATGGCGCGCCGAACGTAAAGCCTCGCCCGCGCCACGGCGTCCGACACGTCTTGTCCCTTCGCGAGCCCGGCCGCCACCGCCGAGGCCAGGGTGCAGCCGGTGCCATGCGTGCTGGCGGTCTCGATGCGCGGATCATCGAAGCGCGCGACGCCGTCTTCGCGCACCAGCAGATCGGTGACCACCGGGCCGTCCAGGTGTCCGCCCTTCAGCAACACGGCGCGCGGCCCCAGGGCCAGCAGCAGTCGCGCCGCCGCGATCATATCGTCGACATCGGCGATGGTCATGCCGGTGATCGCCTCGGCCTCGGGCAGATTGGGGGTGAGCACCGCCGCGCGCGGGATCAACAGCCGGCGCAGCGCGTCGACCGCCAACGGATCGAGCAGCGCCGCGCCACCCTTGGCCACCATCACCGGGTCGAGCACCAGCGGCACCTCGGGCGCCTTGGCCGCCAACACGCCGGCCACAGCCTCGATGATGCCGGCGTTGACCAGCATGCCGGTCTTGATCGCGTCGGCGCCGATGTCGTCGAGCACCACCTCCATCTGACGCGCCACGAAGTCGGGGGCCACGCCCAGCACGCCATGGACGCCCAGCGTGTTCTGGGCGGTGAGCGCGGTGATCGCGGTCATGCCGTAGCCGCCCAGCGCCATCACCGTCTTGAGGTCGGCCTGGATGCCGGCGCCGCCGCCGGAATCCGACCCCGCGACGATCAGCACCCGGCCCGAACTCATCCCGCCACCTGCTGGATCGAGCGGACGATGTCGTCGACCACCGCGTCGATCAGGCATTCGTCCTCGCCCTCGGCCATCACGCGGATCAGGGGCTCGGTGCCGGATTTGCGGATCAGCAGCCGTCCGGCGTCGCCCAAGCGGATTTCGCCGTCGCGAATCGCCCCGGCCACATGCGCCTCGTCGAGCACCGCGCCGTTCAGGCCGGGATTGTAGCGCACGTTGCGCAGGATCTGCGGCAGCGGCTTGAAGCGGCGGGTCACCTCGCTGACCGGGCGCCCGGCCTCGACGATCGCGGCCAGCACCTGGAGCGCCGCCACCAAGCCGTCGCCGGTGGTGCCATGGTCGGACAGGATGATGTGGCCGGACTGCTCGCCGCCGACGTTGAAGCCGTCGCGGCGCATCTCCTCGACCACGTAGCGGTCGCCGACCTTGGTGCGGCGCAAGGTCAGTCCCAGCCGCCCGAGATGGCGTTCCAGCCCCAGATTGGACATCACCGTCGAGACCACGCCGCCGCCCGCCAGCTTGCCGGCGCGGTGCCATTCCTCGGCGATCAGCGCCATCACCTGGTCGCCATCGACCAGCGCGCCGTGCTCGTCGCACATCACCACCCGGTCGGCGTCGCCATCGAGCGCGATGCCCAAATGGGCGCCCTGCGCCACCACCTGGGCCTGCATGGTGTGGGTGGCCAGCGAGCCGCAGTCGCGGTTGATGTTGAAGCCGTCGGGAGCGACGCCGACCTCGATCACCTCGGCGCCCAGTTCCCACAACACCTTGGGCGCCACGCGATAGGCGGCGCCGTTGGCGCAATCGACCACGATCTTCAGCCCGTCCAGGCGCAGGCCGCGTGGGAAGGCGTTCTTGCAAAATTCGATGTAGCGGCCCGAGGCGTCGTCGAGGCGCCGCGCCCGGCCAAGATGGCTGGCGCCGACCCGGCAATCGGCCACCCCCTTCTCCATATGGGCCTCGATGGCGGTCTCGACCTCGTCGGACAGCTTGAAGCCATCGGGGCCGAACACCTTGATGCCGTTGTCCTCGAACGGGTTGTGCGAGGCCGAGATCATCACGCCCAGATCGGCGCGCAGCGAGCGGGTCAGCATCGCCACCGCCGGGGTGGGAACCGGCCCGAGCAGCACCACGTCCATGCCCACCGCGACGAAGCCCGCCGTCAGCGCCGGCTCGATCAAATAGCCCGACAGACGGGTGTCCTTGCCGATCACCACGACATGGCGATGGTCGCCGCGGATGAACCGGTGGCCGGCCGCCATGCCGAGGGCCAGCGCCGTCTCGGCGGTCATCGGCTCGACGTTGGCGGTGCCCCGCACACCGTCGGTCCCGAACAATCTGCGCGTCATCGCACCTCCGAAGGGTCATTCGCCGCGGCGATCATCGCAGCCGAGCGGCGCCCGAGGCAACCACTATCGCGGCGCGCGGGTGGCTCGAAGGGCATACCCCGATCCCGCCGGCTTAAGGTACAAGGGGAGCATGATCGAGACGCGCGTCGCCGTGGTGGGTGCGGGGCCGGCCGGCCTGATGGCCGCCTGGGCGCTGGCGCGCGCCGGTCTGGCGGTCGATGTCTGGGACGCCATGCCGTCGCCCGGCCGCAAGCTTCTGATGGCCGGCAAGGGCGGGCTGAACCTCACCCATGCCGAGCCGCTGGCCAAGTTCCTGGAACGCTACCGCGAGGAAAGCCCGCTGGCCGCCCGCTGCGTCGCCGCCTTCCCGCCCCAGGCGTTGCGCGCCTTCGCCGCCGAGCTGGGCGTCGAGACCTTCGAAGGCAGCTCGGGCCGCGTCTTCCCCACCGACTTCAAGGCCGCCCCGCTGCTGCGCGGCTGGCTGCGCCGCCTGAAGGCGCGCGGCGTGAGGCTGCGCGTCCGCCATCGCCTGACCGGCCTGGCCGCCGGGCCGCTTCTGACCTTCGACGACGGCGCCACCACCGACGCGCCGTCCGCCTGCGTGCTGGCCCTGGGTGGCGGAAGCTGGCCCAAGCTCGGCTCGGACGGCGGCTGGGTGCCGCTGCTGGAGGGGCTGGGCGTGGCGGTCCGGCCGCTGGTCCCGGCGAATTGCGGCTTCGTCGCCCGCTTCTCGCCCCATATGGCGGCCTTCGCCGGCGCGCCGCTCAAGAACCTGATCCTGCGCTTTGGCGACCGCGAGGCCCAAGGCGAGGCGGTCCTGACCGCCGACGGCATCGAAGGCGGCGCGGTCTACGCGCTGTCGGCCGATCTGCGCGACGCCATCGCCGCCCGGGGCCACGCCATCCTCCACCTCGACCTCAAGCAGTTCTTGCGCAATATGGGCTTCCACAGTTTCCTCGAATCCGACAATGCGGCCGACGGGCTGAAACAAATCATCGGCGAGCCGGCCGACCTCGTCTTCGTCGAGTACGACCTGCTGCCGGTCAACGGGGTCGAGTTCACCCGCTTCGTCCGGCACGGCAAACAAGCCCAGATCCGGACGGTGCCCGTGGTGATGGTCACCACCCACACCGAAGCCGAGGTGGTGACCAGCGCCCGCGAGGCCGGCGTCGACGCCTTCCTGGTCAAGCCGCTGTCGGGCAAGAACCTGCACGTCCATCTCGAACGTCTGGAGAAGGTGGGGCGCCTGCCCAGCTCGGTGGTGCGCGAGCAGAAAAGCCTGCGGGTCAAACAGGCCCACCTCGCGGTCGGCGACATCGATCGCATCCTCGACGAGATCGGCTTCAAGCGCGAACACACCGTCGAGGCGGTGCGCTCGACCGAGAACCGCATGCTGACCGACGAGGAGATCGCCAGCCTGTTCTCG
This sequence comes from Alphaproteobacteria bacterium, assembly GCA_015232025.1. GTDB lineage: Bacteria > Pseudomonadota > Alphaproteobacteria > Rhodospirillales > Magnetospirillaceae > JADFZP01. Next base: position 275 of record JADGAL010000091.1, on the reverse strand, counting down.
GGCCGGTGATCGCTCGTAGGTGACTCACGTCCCGCGCGGCTTGGCCCGCGCGGTGGCTTGGGCGGCGCGGGGGTCCTCGGGCCAGGGATGGCGGGGGTAGCGGCCGCGCAGATCCTTGCGCACCGCCTCGTAGGCGCCGGCCCAGAAGCCGGCCAGGCGTCGCGCGAAATCCGCGGCCTGATCGTCGAAAGCGACCATCACGTCCGCCGCGGCGTCGAACTGGTCGACGGCACCGGCCGCAGCCTGGGCGAGATCGTCGCCGCCGTGAAACGCGC
>JADGAL010000090.1 GCA_015232025.1 Alphaproteobacteria bacterium | reverse complement strand
GACCGTCGCGCAAGCCTGGAACAGCGCCACCGCCGCGCGGGCCGGCGCCGCCGCCGCGAGTCGCGGCATTCCGGCCACCGCGACCCACCCGGCCAGCGCCAGAACCGCTCCAAGGGCCAACAGGCCGGCCTTCTGGTCGAGCGGGACGTCGATGTCCCAATAGGCGCGCACGATCGACCACGCGCCGCAAGCCAAGGCGGCGGCGAGCAGGAGGCGATTGCGCCGCTCGGCGGCAAGCGCAGCGAGACCCACCAGTCCCGCCCCGTCCGCCGGCACGAACGCGGCGCCCGCAAGCAGCGCGACCGCCGCCGCCAATAGCCGTGGATCGCGCAGGGCGGGTTCGCGCCGGGCCGAGTCCCAATACAACCCGGCCGCGGCCAGGATTTCCGCGCCACGCAGGATCGGATCACGCGTGTTTTCAAGCAGATCGCGCAACGGCGTCAGCGTGAACGCCGCCCATAGCAACGCCATGCCGGCGCCCTGTAAGCTGGCGCGGTCGTGGCGCAGGGCGAACCAGCCGGCGGCCGCGAAAAGCGGCGGCAGCAGCGGTGCGGTTTCCCGCAACTCGATCGCCCACAGCGTCGCCATCACCCCGCCTGCCACGAAGCCGGCCATCGCGGCGCCCTCGCGGTCGCGCGCCAGCCAGGCGACGCCGGCCAGCAAGGGTACGGAGGCGAGCGCGGCGGCCATCAACTGATCCGATTTGAGGACCACCGCGACCAACGCCATCCCGTAGGCCACCACGGCGAAGGCGGTGGTGGCGTGCCCGGCGTAGGGGCCCGGGCGGGAGCGATTCCAGAAGGCCAGTCCGGCGGCGAGGGCCGCCCCCAGCAGGCTGTTCACGGCGAAGTCGCCCAGAAGGTCGGCCGTCAGGCCCACGAAGCCGCTGATCGCGAACAGGGCGGCCAGCCACACCCCGGCCCCCACCGCCAAGCCGGCCGCGGCCGGTGGCAGGTTGACCCGGCGGATCAGATATCCGGCCAAGACCGCCATTCCCACCAGCAACAGGGTGGAAAAACCAAGCATCAGCAGGCCGGTCACCACCGGGCCGCCGCCTACTTCGACCGCCAGACGCGCCGCCGCGCCTCCAAACAGCACGGCCGTGCCGGCCAACGAGACGGCGCGCGGCCAGGGTCCGAACCGGCTGGGCGTGGCGAGGGCCAGGGCCGCCGTCATCGCCGCCGCCGACACCAGGAACAGCTCCCAGCCGTACCAATACATCAGGCCTCCGGCCACCACGAGCCCGGTCGCCGACACGTACAGCAGCAGGTCCGTCCACTCCCGGTCCAGGCGGAGCGCCGCGCGCAGTCCCAGAAAGGCCAACGGGGCGAGGGCGGCCAAATGGAGGCTCCAGCCATCATCGAGCGTCGTCGCGGGAACGGCGGACCACACCCATCCCCCGAGGGCCAGCACCGCCAGACCGGCGGCGAGCAGCCACGCCGCCCCGGCCCGCGACACCACCGCCCAACCGAGCGCCGCCGCCGACCAAGCGGCGAACAGTTCCCAGATGTCGGCGCCGGTTTGCCAAATCTGCCCGTGGATGGCGAACAGCACGCCGGTCAAGACCGCTCCGGCCGTCGCGGCGACCTTGCGGCCAAACGAATCCGGCGGGGCGAGGGCGGCGGCCAGCGCGGCGGCCAGCAGTCCCGCGTCGACCGCCCCGGTCTTGGCCAAGGGCGGCAGCGACCACCAGTTGGCGGCGAAGAAGAACAGCACGGCGGCCACCGCCTGGGTGACCGCCGCCGCCAGCATCACCAAGCCGGCGACACGCCGGAAGCGCTGCCGCGCCATGACATCGCCAGAGATTTCCATGGTTTACCCCGAGAGGCAGATGCGGTCCATCAGGCGGCGCAGGAACGCCTCGCCCTGAGCCAGTTGTTCCAGCGTGATGTATTCGTCCGGCTTGTGCGCCTGCTCGATCGAGCCGGGGCCGCAGACGATGGTGGGAATGCCGATCTCGCGGAACAAGCCCGCCTCGGTGCCGAAGCTGACCCGCATGGTGTCGTTGGCCCCGGCCAAGGCGGCGACGAAGCGGGTGGCCTCGTCCTGGTCGTCCATGTGCAGGCCGATGGTGTCGTTGAGCAGCGTCCATTCGAGCCGCGCCGCGGGATCGATGGCGGTGGCCGCCCAGGCGCGCAACTCGTCCATCAGGGTGTCGGGCGATTCGCCGGGGATGGTGCGGAACTCGAACTCGAACCAGCAGTCGCGCGGCACGATATTGAGCGCCGTGCCACCCTGGATCAGCCCCGTGTGGATGGTCGACCACGGGGGATCGTAGCCGTGGTCATGCGGCCCGCCGGCCCGCCGGCCGGCCTGCATGTCGGCCAGATGGGCGACCAGCCGGGCGGCGTTCTCGACGGCGTTGACGGCGCGATGGTTCATCGCCGAGTGACCCTCGCGGCCATGGACGTGGCAGCGCAGGCCGCGCTTGCCCTTGTGGCCGGTGACCACCCGCAGCCCGGTCGGTTCGCCGACGATGCACAGCGAGGGCTTGACCGGCAGTTCGGCCAAATCGGCGATCAGCCGACGCACGCCGACGCAGCCGATCTCCTCGTCATAGGAGAAGGCGAAATGCAGCGGCACCGACAGGCCGCGCGCCGCGAATTCGGGGGCCAGCGCCAGACACAGCGCGATGAAGCTTTTCATGTCGGCGGTGCCGCGGCCAATCAGGCGGTCGTCGCGCTCGACCAGCCGGAACGGGTCCGAGGTCCAGTCCTGGCCCTCGACCGGCACCACGTCGGTGTGACCGGACAGCAGCACGCCGGGGCGATCGTCCGGTCCCAGGGTGGCGTGGATGTTGGCCTTGCCGCCGCCGTCGTCGAAGGTCAGGCGGGTCTTGGCGCCTTGCTCCTCCAGCACGCCCTGGATGAAGCGGATGCAGTCGAGATTACTGCGATGGCTGGTGGTGTCGAAGGCCACCAGGGTGGCGATCAGGTCGCGGATCGCGCTCATCGTCGCGCCACCGCGCCGGCGATCACGTCCAGGGTGCGCGGCGTCAGGTCGAAAGAATCCAGCCCGTCGAGCGGCGCCCAGATCGCCGCCTCGGCGTCGTCGGCGGCCACCGGCTCGCCGGCCACCCAGTCGGCGAGCAGGTCGACCACCGTGTAGTGATAGCGGATGCGCCCCTTCTCGTCGGGTTCGATCAGGTCGACGACGGCTACGACGGCGCCCACCGCGATGGTCAAGCCGGTCTCCTCCATGACTTCGCGGGCGGCGGCCTCGGCCACCGTCTCGCCAAGCTTCTGCTTGCCGCCGGGCAGGCTCCATCGGCCGAGCGAGGGTGGACGGCCGCGGCGGATCAGCAGCACCTCGGTTCCCCGGATCACCACCGCGCCGACGCCGATTACTGGATGCTCGGGATAGACGTGCGCCATGCGCTCAAGATTGACCGAGCCGGCGGCGCGGGGCAAGGGCCGCGTCCTCGATTCGGATACGCCAAGCCAGAAGTGCGGCATTGAGCAGCGAAAAGACCAGCGCCACCCGCCACGCCCCGAAGGCCAGCGGCAGAACGGCGATCTCAAGCGCCACGATCAGGTAATTGGGATGGCGGAGCCAGCGATAGGGGCCGCGGCGAACCAGCGGCAAGCCCGGAACCGTGATGATGCGGGTGGTCCAGAACGGTCCCAGGCTGTGCATGATCCACAACCGCGCCGCCAGCGATACCGGCCAAAGGGCCAGCAACGCCCACGACGGCCGCGTCCCCCACGGCACCGAAGCGGCGATCGCCACCAGCCAGGCGGCGTGCAGCAGCACCAAGAGCGGGTAATGCCCGGCGCCGGTCTCGACGCCGCCGATCGACTTCAAGGCGCGCCCGTTGCGCGAGGCCAGCGCCAACTCGGCGAGGCGTTGCGCGACGACCAGCACCAGCACGGCGGACAGCGGCGTCATGGCGCCTCCAGCAGCAGGAAGCCCACCGAGAATCCCGGCCCCAGCGCGGCGAGCAGGCGGCGGCGCGGCTGGGCGCCCGCCAATCCCCGCTCCAAGACGAACAGCAGGGTGGCGGCCGACATGTTGCCGAAGCGGCGCAGCACCTCGCGTTCGTCCTCGAGCGTGGCGGTGGGCAGAGACAGCGCCTTTTCCAGCGCGCTTACCACCTTGGCCCCGCCGGGGTGCAGGGAATAGCCGTCGATATCGGCCAGTTCCAGTCCATGGCGACCCAGAAAGGCGTCGGTGGCGGCGCGGAAGCGCTCGCGCACCAGGGCCGGGATGTCGCGCGAGAACAGGACGCCGAAACCGTCATCCTCGATCCGCCAGCCCATCACATCGAGACTTCCCGGCCAAGTGTGCTCGCCCCAGGCGGAAAGGCGGGGGCCGGTCCCCTCGGTGGACACCAGGGCGGCGGCCGCTCCGTCGCCGAACAGGGCGGTGGCCACCATGTTGGCGTTCGACAGGTCGTCGGGCCGGAAGGTCAGGCCGCACAATTCGACGACCAGCAGCAGCACCAGCGACCCCGGTTGGGCGCGCGCCATGGCGCCCGCCCGCGCCAGGCCAAGCGCGCCACCGGCGCAGCCCAGCCCGAAGATCGGCAGACGAAGGACGTCGGGGCGCAGCGCCATTCGCTCCATCAACCGCGCCTCCAGGCTGGGCGTCGCCAGCCCCGAAGTCGAAACGCAGACCACGCAATCGACCGCGTCCGCTCCGACGCCGGCCCGCCGCAGGCAGGACTCGGCGGCCGTTCGCAGCAAGGTCAGGGCGTTGTCGAGATACAGGCGGTTGCGGCCGGCCCAGCCGGACGGCGCCTCGTACCACTCGGGCGGCACGCAGGAATGGCGGGTCTCGATGCCCGAATTGGCGTAGATGGGCAGCATGCGGTCGAAGCAATCGGCTCGTTGGGCGAACAGCCGCCGCGCCCGCTCGACCACGTCCTCTCGGCGCATGACGAACGGCGGAACGGCCGTGGCGATCGACAAAAGGCGGGGTTGCGTTGACATGGCGCTCCGCGGCAGGCGACACTCCCAGATGTGGCGCCGGCCGCGTGGCTTGGGGAGAGGGATGCTCGAGGGATTCAGGCCATTCCGCTTGGAGGGGCGGGGCGTAGCGATATCCGGCCGAATGGCCGGCGAGGGACCGCCTTTGCTGCTGCTGCACGGCTATCCCCAGACCCACCTGGTCTGGCGCAAGGTGGCGCCCGCCCTGGCCCGCGATTTCACGGTGGTGCTCACCGATCTGCGCGGCTATGGCGACAGCGGGCGGCCCAAGGACGGCGACTACTCCAAGCGGGCGATGGCCGACGACCAGGTCGCGGTGATGCGCGGGTTGGGCTTTCCCCGCTTCTTCGTGGCCGGCCATGATCGCGGCGGGCGGGTGGCGCATCGCATGGCGCTCGACCACCCCGACGCGGTGGCGCGGCTGGCGGTGCTCGACATCGCGCCGACCTTGCATATGTACCGCGCCACCGACCGGGCCTTCGCCACCGCCTATTATCATTGGTTCCTGCTGATCCAACCCTTCGATCTGCCCGAGCGCCTGATCGGCGCCGATCCGGAGTATTTCCTGCGCTGGACGCTGGCCGCCTGGTGCAAGACCGAGGGCGCCATCGAGGAGGAGGCGGTCGCCGCGTATCTGCGCGGCTTCCGCGATCCCGCCGTGATCCATGCCACCTGCGAGGACTACCGCGCCTCCGCCGGCGTCGATCTCGTCCATGACGAAGCCGATCTCGGCCGCCGGCTCGATCAGCCATTGCTCGCCCTGTGGGGTGAAAAGGCGACACCGGGGCGGCTGTACGATATGATCGCGGTGTGGCGGGAACGCGCCGCCCAGGTCGACGGCCGTCCGCTGCCCTGTGGCCACTTCCTGCCCGAAGAGGCGCCCGCCGAGACGCTGGCCGCCTTGCAGTCCTTCTTCCCGATTGCGCCCGACGGCGAACTCCCTCATGTCTAGGGCCCTGTGCCCCAAGCGAGTATCTTCATGATCGACCAGCGCGCCCACGATCCCCTTCCCCCCGAAGAACCGACGGCGGTGATTCCGCCGATCAAGCGGATCGGCTGGGCGGCGCGTCTGCGCGCCTATTTCTTCGCCGGCGTGTTGGTCACCGCGCCGATCTCGATCACCTTCTATCTCGCCTGGATGTTCATCGACTTCGTCGACCGCAAGGTGACGCCGCTGATTCCCGAGCAGTACAACCCGCAGCAATGGGGGGTGCCGGGGGCGGGGCTGGTGATCATCGTGGTCAGCCTGACCCTGGTCGGCGCCCTGACCGCCAACTTCTTCGGCCGCATGCTGGTCAAGGGCGGCGAAAGCGTGCTGACCCGCATGCCGGTGATCCGCAGCATCTATTCGGCGGTCAAGCAGATCTTCGAGACCATGCTGGCCAAAAAATCCAACGCCTTCCGCGAGGTCGTGCTGCTGGAATATCCGCGCCGCGGCATCTGGACGATCGGCTTCATCACCGGCACGACGGTCGGCGAGGTGCAGGACCTGACCTCGGACGACGTCCTCAACGTGTTCATTCCGACCACGCCCAACCCGACCTCGGGCTTTCTGCTGTTCGTGCCGCGCAAAGACGTGCGCGTGCTGTCGATGACCGTCGAGGAGGGCATCAAGCTGGTGGTTTCGGGCGGCATCATCAATCCGGCCGAGCGCCCGCCGGCCGAGCCGGGGCGGGCCGACGCGCTGCTTGGCGCTTCGGAAGAGGAGGGCCACCGATGACCGGTCTCGCCGCCCGCGGCATCTTCGCCGCCGTGCTGACTCCGCTCGACGCCGACCTGTCGCCCGATATGGGCCGGATGGTGGCGCATTGCCGCTGGCTGCTCGCCCATGGCTGCGACGGGTTGGCGATCCTGGGCACCACCGGAGAGGCCAATTCGTTCAGCGTCGACGAGCGCATCGCGATCCTCGAGGGGGCCGTGGCGGCGGGCATCCCACCCGAAAAGCTGCTGCCCGGCACCGGCGCCTGCGCCTTTCCCGACGCGGTGCGGCTGTCGCGCCGGGCGCTCGACCTGGGCATGGCGGGCGTGCTGACGCTGCCGCCCTTCTATTACAAGAACGTGTCCGAGGACGGCGTCTTCGCCGCCTATGCCGAAACCATCCGCCGGGTCGACGACCCGCGCCTTCGGATGTTCGTTTATCATTTTCCGGCGATGTCGGCGGTGCCGGTCGGCTTCGACGTGATCGCCCGCTTGCGCGCCGAATTCGGCGAGCAGGTGGCGGGCATCAAGGATTCGTCGGGCGACATCGCCTTCATGACGCGGCTGGTCGAGGCCTTTCCCGGCTTCTCGGTCCTGTCGGGCTCGGATCACGAATTGCTGCCCGTGCTGAAGGCGGGTGGAGCCGGGGCGATCACCGCCGCCGCCAACATCGCCTGCGCGTTGGCCGCCGAGGTTCGCGACCGCTTCCTGGCCGGCGATCTCGAAGGCGCCGAGGCCGCGCAGGCGAACTTGTCGGCGGTGCGCCGCGTGGTCTCGTCGGTGCCGGCCATCGCCGCGATGAAGGCCCTGTTCGCGCGGGCCGGCGGCGATCCGGGTTGGGAGCGGATGCGCCCACCGCTGGTTCCCCTCTCCGCCGCGCAAAGGCGGACGTTTTTCGAGGGCCTCGACGAGATCGGCTTCGAACTCCCCTGACCGGGGACGTTGCGGAAGCCGCAATTGACTTGGTCTGCCGTCCTGCCATCGTTCCCATGACGGGAGATGCCATGACGATTCGATCGAAGCTCCTCCTGCTGGGCGCCATGCCGGTGCTGGCCTTGGCCTTCCTGCTGCACGCCAAAGTGGCCGAGGGCGTTTCGCTGATGCGCGCCCGCGACGAGGCGCGCGCCTGCTTCGCCTTGTCCGAAGTCGTCTCGGCGGCCATTCACGAGTTGCAGCGGGAACGCGGCCTGAGCGTCGGCCGCATGGCGGGCGGCGACGCGGTTTGGCGCGACGAACTGGCCCGCCAAACCGAGGCGACCGATCGCCGTTTGGAAAGCCTGGCCTCGGCCCACGACCCCGCCTGCGGCGCCGCCAATCCGGCGGCCACCGCCGAGGCGCTCGCCTCGCTGCCGTCCTTGCGCGACGAGGTCGGGGGCCTGCGCGGTCATCAGATTGAAAGTCATGCCGGCTATACGCGGCTGATCGCGGTGCTGACGTCCGAGATGGTCGAGATCGGGCACGCCATGGGTGTGGGCAAGCCGCTCCACGCCCACGCCCATCTGATCGCCGCCAAGGAGTTCATGGGCCAGATACGCGCGACCGTGACAGGAATTCTTTCCCAGGGTGGAGCCACCGGCCAGGCGCTCGGCGCGCTGACCATGCAGAAGGGACAATACGAGGCGCGGGTGGTCGCCTTTCTGAAGGAAAGCTCGCCCGCGCTGGGCCAGACCTTCCAGCGCGGGCTGGACGAGCCCGCCTCCGAGGCCACTTGGACCACCATCGCCTCCCTGCTGCGCGGCGAGGCGCTGGCGGTCGGTCCGCGCGAGTGGTTCCATACGGTCTCCGCCGCCATCGACATCCTGCGCGCCGTCGAGGAATCCTCGCTGGACGAGGCCCGCGCGGCCGCCCAGGAGACCGTCTCGGCGTTCGGCCGCCAAGCGGCGCTGCAACTCGCCTTCGGGGTGGGGGCCGGGCTGGTCGTCTTGCTGGCCACCGCGATGCTGCTGCGCGACGTGGTCGGCAGCATCGGCCGGTTGTCGGAGGACGTGGCGGAAATCGTCGCGTCGCGCGATTTCTCGATGCGCTTGGCCGAGGGCCGTGTCGACGAGATCGGCGTCATCTCGCGTGGCTTCAACGCGGTTTTGGAGGTGGCCGAGCAGGTGATCGGCGAGAAGGACGACCTGGCCCGCACCGATCCCTTGACCGGCGCCGCCAATCGCCGCGCCTTCTCGGCCGCCTTGGACGACGAGATCGAGCGCTCGGGGCGCTATGGCGGCACCTTCTCGCTGCTGGCGTTCGACGCCGACAAGTTCAAATTGGTGAACGACACCTTCGGTCACCAGATCGGCGACCAGGTGCTGCTGGCCCTGACCCGCGTCGTCTCCGCGCACATCCGCACCAACGATCTGCTGGCCCGCCTGGGTGGCGAGGAATTCGCCGTGCTGTTGCCGGCCACCGACCGCGAAGGCGCCGCCGAATTGGCCGAGAAGCTGCGCCGCGCCATCGAGGATTACCCGATGCCGGGCGCCGGCCGGGTGACCTGCAGCTTCGGCATCGCCGAACATCGCCGCGGCGAGTGCGAGGCCAGCCTGATCGAACGCGCCGACTCGGCCCTTTATCGGGCCAAGCGAAGCGGGCGCAACCGGGTCGAGGCTTGCGCGCTTTCGGATGGCCGATAGGTGGCTTGACCGCCCCCCCGACGCGGTCTAGACAGGACGCCGAGGGGAAATGATGAACGATTTCAAAGCGTCGGCGGCGGCTTGTCTCGCGATATGCGTGTGCGCGCTCGCATTTCCGTCGCACGCGGACGGACTTTCGTCCGAGCAGCGGAATTACCTCGCGTCATTGGGCAAGGTAAAGCTGTGCGTCGATCCCGATTGGGTGCCGTTCGAGCGGATCAACGACCATGGCGAACACGAAGGGATTGCCGCCGATCTGTTGCGATTGGCGGCCAGCCGCGCCGGCTTCGAACTGGAGCTGGTGAAAACCGGCAGTTGGAAGGAAAGCCTCGAATCGTCCCAGTCCGGGAAATGCCATATCCTGAGCTTCCTGAACCAGACGGCCAAGCGGGACGAATGGCTGGTCTTCACCGAGCCGCTGTTCACCGACGGCAACGTGCTCATCACGCGCGAGGAACACGACTTCATCGCCGATCCGGCGACGCTGTCGGGTGAAACGATCGTGCTGCCCCGCGGCACCTCGATGATGGAGTTCGTCAAGCGGGACTACCCGAACCTGACCATTCTGCCGACCGATTCCGAGTCGGAACGCGACATGATGATCATGGTCTCCGAGCGCAAGGCGCACATGACGCTGCGCTCTTTGATCGTGGCGGCCTACACGATCAAGAAGGAAGGCCTGTTCAACCTGAAGATCGCCGGTCAAATTCCCAAATACGAAAACAAGCTGCGCGTCGGCGTCGTGAAATCCGAACCGATGCTCCGAGACATCATCGATCAAGGGATCGCCACGATCACGCCGACCGAGCGCGGGCAGATCGTCAACCGCCACGTCTCGATCAACGTCCAGACGGCGACCGACTATACCGCCGTGATCCAGGTTTCCGCGGTCCTGGGACTGGTCGCGGCGATCAGCCTGTTTTGGAATCACCGGCTGCGACTGGTGAACGCCAAGCTGGCCGACCTGTCGCAGACCGATCCCCTGACCCGTCTGTTCAACCGCAGGAAAATGGACATCGAGTTCGGGCGCGAAATCGATCGCGCCAACCGTTACGGCCGGCCTTTGAGCGCGATGATCATCGACATCGATCACTTCAAGAAGGTCAACGACGAGTTGGGCCATCCGACCGGCGACGTGGTGATCCGTTCGGTCGCCGAAATCATCAAGGATTGCGTGAGGGACAGCGACATCGTCGGCCGCTGGGGCGGCGAGGAATATCTCGTGCTCTGCCCCGAAACGAGCAAGGACGACGCCATGGCGCTTGGCTGGCGGCTGGTTCACGCCGTCGAAAGCCACGATTTCGCGACGGGGCGTTCGCACACCATCAGCGTTGGCGTCGCCACGGCGATCCTTGGCGCCGAAGAAACTCCCCACTCATTGCTGAACCGGGCGGACCAGGCCCTTTACGCGGCGAAATCCGGCGGACGAAACCAAGTCGGCTGGATCTAACCCGAACGCAGCGTCTTCACCGCCGCGTCGCGCTCGAACAGGTATAGCAGGACGCGCAGGGCCTCGCCGCGCTTTCCCTCCAATTCGCGATCGGTCTGAAGGATCAGTTTGGAATCGTCGCGCGCCGTGGCGAGCAGGTCGCCATGCGCCGCGAGGTCGGCCAAGCGGAAGCGGGGCAGGCCGCTTTGGCGGGCGCCCAGAACCTCGCCGGGGCCGCGCAGC